>JBBRXF010000008.1:0-56065 GCA_038248665.1 Campylobacterales bacterium
GAGCTTTATGAGGGTTATGTAATTGTAGATTTTGTACCAACAAGTGAGAATCTTTCAGCTTGGTTTTTAAAAATTGTTCAAAAAAAGATGGATAAATTAAATATAAAAGTTTCCCATGTGGAATTTTTGGAAACACCAAAAAGTAAAAGCACGTTCTATGCTTGAGATAAATGAGATCTTTGGACCAACTATTCAAGGTGAAGGAAAACTTGTTGGAACTCCCTCAATTTTTATTCGATTTGGAAAATGTAATTTTAAATGTGAAGGATTTCAAGTTGAGTATGAAACTCCAAGTGGAATAAAAAAATGTGCTTGTGATTCATATTATGCTGTTGATACAGAGTTTAAAGATACTTGGACAAAATATAAATCTTATGAAGAGATCGTAAGTGAAGTAAATGAATTATTATCAAAATATCCAAACAATTATAAAATCGATATTGTAATAACTGGTGGTGAACCCTTATTATATTGGAATAAAATAGAGTTTCAAAAACTAATAAAACATTACATAAATGATGGTCATAAAGTTACAATTGAAACTAATGCTTCATTAAACTTAAACTTTGAATTTGACTATCAAAAAGAAATTTTATTTTCAATGAGTGTAAAACTTAGTAATTCATTAGAGCCTTTAAAAAAGCGAATAAATAAAGAAACCCTTAGTAAAATTCTAACAAATACAAAAGAATCATATTTAAAATTTGTAATAGGAAAAGATTTTTTACTAGATGCAAAAAAAGAGATAATTGCAATTTTAGAAGATATTCCAAAGTGTGAAGTTTATTTAATGCCACTTGGTGATACAGCAAATGAAATAAATAAAAATTGTGAAGATGTTATAAATATGGCAATTGAAAATGGTTTTAAATATTGTGATAGATTACATATTAGAGTGTGGAATAACAAAAGAGGCGTTTAACACTCAAATATATTATTTATAAAAGTGTTGATATAATAAACAACTAATGTAAAATTAAAAAGGATAAAAATGAAATTTACAGGTTCTAATGTATTAGTTACAGGTGCAAGTAGAGGAATTGGTGCACAAATTGCAAAAACTCTTGCAGGTTTTGGACTAAAAGTTTGGATAAATTATAGAAGTGGTGCTGAAGCTGCTGAAGCTATAAAAGAAGAGATTGAAAAAGCAGGAGGAATTGCTGCAATAATCAAGGCTGACGTAACAAATGATGAAGAGTTTGCAAATGCTGTTAAAACTATAGTTGATGCTGATGGTGAATTATCTTATTTAGTTAATAATGCTGGAATCACAAAAGATAAATTGGCATTAAGAATGAGTGTTGCTGATTTTAATGATGTAATTAGTGCAAATTTAACATCTGGATTTATTGGTTGTAAAGAAGCTTTAAAAGTAATGAGTAAAAAAAGATTTGGTTCAGTTGTTAATATATCTTCAATTGTTGGAGAAATGGGAAATGCAGGTCAAACTAATTATTCAGCTTCAAAAGGTGGCTTAAATGCAATGACAAAATCATTTGCAAAAGAAGCAGCTTCAAGAGGAATTAGATATAACGCAGTAACTCCTGGATTTATTCAAACAGATATGACACATGAATTAAAAGCTGAAGTAAAAGCTGAATATGAGAAAAATATTCCTCTTTCAAGATTCGGTCAACCTAGTGAAATAGCTGATGCCGTAGCATTTTTATTAAGTGATCATGCTTCATATATTACAGGTGAAATATTAAAAGTTAACGGTGGATTATACGTTTAATTTTTTGTCAAAAAGTTAAAATATTTAATTTAAAAGAGTTTTTAAAACTTTTTTGTTATAATACAAACATAATTTTATAAAAGGAAATAAATATGGCATTATTAGATGACGTAAAAGAAGTAGTTATTGAGCAATTAGATTGCGATCCAGCAGAAGTAAAAGAAGATTCAAAATTCATTGAAGATTTAGGTGCAGATTCTTTAGACGTAGTTGAACTAGTTATGGCTTTAGAAGAAAAATTTGACATCGAAATCCCTGATGAAGATGCTGAAAAAATCTTAACTGTTGCAGACGCTATAAAATATATTGAAAATAACGCGTAATTTATGGATTTTAAATAGAAGATTTATATCTTCTATTTATTCATTTTAACTATTGAGTTTTTTTATAAAAAAATTGAATAATTCAAATAATAAAAACATGGAGCATATTTAAATGAGAAGAGTTGTTGTAACAGGTATAGGTACTATTAATTCTACAGGACATAATGTAAAAGATTCTTTTAAAGCTGTTGTAGATGGTGTTTGTGGTATTGACACAATTACACTATTTGATGCAAGTGAATTTTCTGTAAAAATTGCTGGTGAAGTAAAAGATTTCGATCCTACAACTGTAATGGACAAAAAAGAAGTAAAAAAAGCTGATAGATTTATTCAATTAGGTATAAAAGCAGCTCTTGAAGCTATGATTGATTCTGGTTACGTAACACAAGAAAATAAAAAAGTAGATGCTTCTATTGCTGATAGATTTGGAATGATTTCTGGTTCTGGAATTGGTGGTTTATCAACAATTGAAAGAAATTCTGTTGTTTGTGAAACAAAAGGTTCAAGAAAAGTTTCACCTTTCTTTATTCCATCATCACTTGCAAATATGTTAAGTGGATTTATTTCTATTGAACATAATTTAAGAGGTCCATCATTATCACATGTTACAGCTTGTGCTGCTTCAACGCATGCATTAAATGATGCTGTTAAAACTATAATGATAGGTGGAGCAGATAGAATTTTAGTTGTAGGTGCAGAAAGTGCTATTTGTGGCGCTGGAGTTGCTGGATTTGCAGCAATGAAAGCATTATCTACAAGAAATGATGAACCAAAAAAATCTTCAAGACCATTTGACATAGATAGAGATGGATTTGTAATGGGTGAAGGTGCAGGTGCACTAGTTGTTGAAGATTTAGAATTAGCACTAGCACGTGGTGCTAAAATTTATGCTGAAATTATTGGATTTGGAGAATCAGGAGATGCTAATCACATTACATCACCTGTTATGGATGGTCCTTTAAGAGCTATGAAAGCAGCATTTGAGATGGCTAAAAATATTACTGGTGAATATCCAAAAATTGATTATATCAATGCACATGGAACATCAACACCTGTTGGTGATAAAAATGAAACAGCAGCAATTAAAGCTCTATTTGAAGGAAAAGATGTACCATTAGTTTCTTCAACTAAAGGTCAAATCGGACATTGTTTAGGGGCAGCGGGAGCTATTGAAGCAATCTTTACAATTAAAGCACTTGAAGAAGGAATTATTCCTCCTACTATTAATATAGATAACCAAGATCCTGAATGTGATTTAGATTACGTTGCAAATGTTGCAAGAAAAGTTAATCTTACAACAGTAATGAGTAATAATTTTGGATTTGGTGGAACTAATGGTTCTGTAATTTTTAGAAAATACGAAAAATAATTTAAACTAAAACCTAAATATAAAAGAGATAATTTAGATTATCTCTTTTTTTTTTAAAGGGAAAAAATTGGCAACTTACCTAGAATTTGAAGATAAAATCAAAAAAATTGAAGATGAAATAATTACGGCAAAAACAAAATCAGATGAACATGCTGTTGATATTTTAGAAAAAAAATTAGAAAAAGAAGTTGAAAAAACTTTCAAAAATTTAAGTGATTATCAAAAACTTCAACTTGCACGTCATCCTGATAGACCTTATTCACTTGATTATATAAATGGTTTATTAACAAATGCTTATGAAATTCATGGAGATAGACATTATGTTGATGACCATGCAATTGTTTGTTACTTAGGATTTATTGGTACTCAAAAAGTATTAGTTATTGGTGAGCAAAAAGGTAGAGGAACTAAAGATAAACTTTACAGAAATTTTGGAATGCCTAGTCCTGAAGGATATAGAAAAGCTTTAAGAGCTGCAAAAATGGCTGATAAATTTCAAATTCCTATTCTTATGTTAGTTGATACTCCAGGTGCATATCCTGGAATTGGAGCAGAAGAAAGAAATCAATCTGAAGCAATTGCTAGAAACTTATATGAATTTGCAGATTTAACAACACCAACGGTATCAGTTGTTATTGGAGAAGGTGGTTCAGGTGGAGCATTAGCAATTTCAGTTGCAGATAAACTTGCAATGATGAGATATTCTGTTTATGCAGTTATTTCACCAGAAGGTTGTAGTGCAATTTTATGGAATGATCCATCAAAAGTTGAAACTGCTGCAAATGCACTGAAAATTACAGCCGAAAATTTAAGAGATTTAAATCTTATTGATGATGTGATAAATGAGCCTTTAATTGGTGCTCATAGAAAAAAAGAAGAAGCAATTTTAGCTTTAAAAGAGTATTTTTTAACTTCATTAGATGAATTGAAAAAATTAACTCCAGCTCAAAGATCTGAAAAAAAATATCAAAAAATTATGAACTTAGGTTCTTTTTTAGAAAGATAATATTAATTCCAACAAGAAGTTTAAACTTCTTGTTATCGCACTAACCTACCAACAGGTTCTCCACCAATTAAATGAAAATGTAAATGATGTACCTCTTGTCCACCATGTTCACCAATGTTTGTAATTAATCTGTAACCACTCTCTTTTACATCTAATTTAGCAGCTACTTTTTGAATAAACTCAGTCATTTCTGACATAACTTTTGGAGGAGTAACATCAAAAGAAGCATAATGTTCTTTTGGAATAATTAATACATGAATTTTTCTACTTGGATTAATATCATTAAATGCTAAAAAATTCTCATCCTCTAAAATAGTTTGATTTGGTATCTCACCTTTTACAATCTTACAGAATATACACATTATTTTTCCTTGAAATTAAATAGTAAAATATTATAACCAAACTCTAATAAATCTTTAAGTATAATCCCAAAAATACAGATACGAATAATTTAAATCCAAGATAATTATTTATAAATTTAGGGAGAAAAAGTGACACAGTGGATTGAAAAAATTAACAATGCAACATCACTTGAAGAGTTAGAAAATTTAAGAATTGATACTTTAGGTAAAAAAGGTATTTTAACTTTAGAATTTGCTAAAATGAAAAGTGTTCCAAATGAAGAAAAAAAAGCTTTTGCTGAAAATTTAAACAAACAAAAAGAACTTGTTACAGATGCGCTTGAGTCTAAAAAGATTGTTTTAGAAAAAGAGGCTTTAAATAAAAAGTTAGAAAATGAAAAAATTGACGTAACAAGATTTAATAATGAATTATCTTGTGGAGCTACACATCCAGTTGTTGAAACAATGGATAGAATAATTACATATTTTCAAAATTTAAATTTTGCTGTTGAAGAAGGTCCTTTAGTAGAAGATGATTTTCATAACTTTGAAGCACTGAATCTTCCAAAATATCACCCTGCACGAGATATGCAAGATACATTTTATAACAAAGATTATACGCTATTAAGAACTCATACTTCTCCTGTTCAAATTAGAACAATGTTAAGTCAAAAAACACCTATTAGAATGATAGCACCAGGAACAGTGTTTAGAAGAGATTTTGATATTACTCATACTCCAATGTTTCATCAAATTGAAGCTTTAGTTGTTGATGAAGCAGACAAAGTATCTTTCGCAAATTTAAAACATGTATTAGTTGAATTTTTACAACATATGTTTGGTGATGTTGAAGTTAGATTCAGACCTTCATTTTTCCCATTCACAGAACCATCTGCTGAAGTTGATATTTCATGTGTATTTTGTAAAGGTGATGGATGTAGAGTTTGTTCACAAACAGGATGGCTTGAGGTATTAGGTTGTGGTGTTGTGGATGAAAATGTATTCAAAGCAGTTGGATATGAAAATAAATCTGGTTATGCTTTTGGATTAGGAATTGAAAGATTTGCAATGCTAATTCATAGTATTGGAGATTTAAGATCACTATTTGAAAGTGATACAAGATTATTAGGACAATTCAAATGATAATTACAAGAACATGGTTAGAAGAATTTATAGATATTTCAAAAATTTCAACTGATGAAATTTGTAAAACATTAAACTCAATTGGTCTTGAAGTTGACAGCGTTGAAAAAATCTCAATAGTTCCAAAAGTTGTTATTGGAAAAGTACTAGAAAAAGAAAAACACCCTGATGCTGATAAATTAAATATTTGTCAAGTTGATTTAGGAACTCAAGTAGTTCAAATTGTTTGTGGTGCAAAAAATGTAGATGCTGGTCAATTTGTTCCAGTTGCAACTGTTGGTTGTGACATGGGGAATAATTTTATTATCAAAGAAGCAAAATTAAGAGGTGTTGAATCAAATGGTATGATTTGTTCAGCAACTGAACTTGGACTTTCAAAATTAAATGATGGAATATTAGAACTTGATGATTCTATTGGTGAATTAATTTTAGGAAAAGAGTTAAGAGAATATTCAAAATTAAATGATGAAATTATTGAAATTGAATTAACTGCAAATAGAGGTGATTGTTTAAGTATCAATGGAATTGCTAGAGAGTTAAGTGCTTTTTATAATATTCCATTTATTGAGTTTGACAAACAAATAAACTACAATAATTTTGGTATTGGCCAAGTATTAGAAGTTGAATGTGATAGCAATATTCAATCATCATTAATATTCAAAGCAATTGATTTTAGCCAATTCAAATTAAGTGTATTACATAAATTAAGAACAGCATTCCTTGGTAAATATCAAGAACAAAATGATATTAAAAATGTTTTAACTTACGTTACTCATGCAACTGGTGCAATTTTAAATGCATATTCAAAAGAAAAAGCTATCTCTTCAAATAATTTATGTTTATTAAATGTAAAAAAAGATTCAGATGGATTTGATAATGTTTATGGAATTGAACAATTAAGTAAAATTTGTGTTGAACAAAAAGATATAGATGCAAATGAGACAAATTTTATTATTGAAGCATCTTATATAAATCCTGAACTAATCTCTAAAAAAGTTTTTGAAACAAAAGTTAAAACTGGTGAAGTTTATTATAAAGCTTCAAGGGGAAGTGAGCCAAATATTGAATTTGGAGTTGACTATTTTGCTAGTTTCGTTTCTAAACATGGAGCTTTAATCTATAAAGGAAGTGAAACATTTATAGAAGATAAAGAAAAATTAGCCTTAGATATTAGTGTAAGAAAAGTAAATGCAATTATTGGTCAAGAGATTCCAAAAATTGAAATTGAAAAAATTCTTAATTCACTTGGTTTTGAAGTAAAAGATAGAGGTGAAGTATTAGCTATAAAAGTTCCATACTATAGACATGATATAAAAAATATTGCTGATGTTACTGAAGAGATTGTAAGAATAATTGGAATTGATAATATTATCGCAAAACCCTTAGAAATTGATGAAGTAAATAGAGTTAATAAAACTTCAAATGACTTAATCAAAAAGAACAGATTGAGATTTAAAGCAATAGAAAATGGTTTTTATGAAACATTAACTTATGTTTTTTGTTCAAAAGAAAACTTAGAAAAATATAATTTTAAAACTGTAAAAGAGGAATTAGAATTAATTAATCCAATTGTAAAAGAGTTAAATACATATAGAACTACTATACTTTTAAATTTAGTAGAAGCATGTGCAAATAACTTTAAAGTTGGAGCAAGATCAACTTCTTTTTTTGAAATTGGAACAATTTTTGATGAAAATAGAGCTGAGAGTAAAAAAATCTCATTTATTCAAACAGGTTCAGCTGAATTAGAAGATTTTTCAAATGCAGGAAAACCTAAAAATATTGACTTCTTCTCTTTTTCTAAAAAAGTATTAAACACTATTGGGAAATTTGATTTAGAACCAATGACAAATATTGATAATTTATTCATTCACCCTTTTCAAAATGCAAATGTATTGATTGATGGAAAAGTTGTAGGTTATATTTGTAAATTACATCCAAGTGTTTGTGCAGATTTTGATTTAAATGACACATTTATTGCTGAAATTGATTTTGAAGCTATAAAAAATGATTTAGTAAAAACTACATCATATTCAAAATTCCAATCTTCAAAAAAAGATTTAAGTATCATTGCTCCAAAATCTTTAGAGTATAAAGAGATTAAAAAAGTAATTAATTCATTAAATAATTCAAATATTAAACAATTTAATTTAATTGATATTTACAATGATGAGAAACTTGGAGAAAATGAAAGTTTAACAATTAGATTTGTTTTACAAAATGATGAGAAAACAATGGAAGAAGAAGATATTACAACAACAATGAATTCAATTTTAGATGCACTTAATAAAGAGTTATCTATTGGATTAAGACAATAATCAAAAAGGAAAAAAGTGGAAAAGTTTGCTATAAAAAAATTAACTAAAGCATTTGATATAGAAATAGACTCAATAGCCAGTGATAAATCAATATCTCACAGATGTGCTATGTTTTCACTTTTTTCAAATCAAACTTCGTATATAAAAAATTATCTAACAGCTGAAGATACTTTAAATACTTTAAGTATCGTTGAACAACTAGGGGCAAAAATTAAAAGAGATGGTTCAAGTGTGGAAATTACTCCAACACAAGTTTTAACTGAACCATCAGATGTTCTTGATTGTGGAAACTCAGGAACTGCGATGAGACTATTTTGTGGCCTATTAGCTAGCGTTGATGGAGCATTTACATTAACTGGTGATAAGTATCTAAGAAATAGACCAATGAAAAGAGTTGCGGATCCGCTAAGAAGTATTGGTGCACAAATAGATGGAAGAGAAAATGGAAATAAAGCACCTTTATTTATTAGAGGTGTAAAAGAGCTTCAGCCATTTACTTATCACTCACCAGTTGATTCAGCTCAGGTAAAATCTGCAATGATTCTAGCAGCTCTTAGAGCAAATGGAATTTCAAAATATAAAGAGAATGAATTAACAAGAGACCACACAGAACGAATGTTAAAAGGAATGGGTGCAATTCTTGAAAATGATAATGAAGGATTTATACATATTCATCCATTAACTGGTCATTTAAAACCTTTAAATATTACAGTTCCAACTGATCCTTCTTCTGCCTTTTTCTTTGCACTTGCAGCTGCAATTACAAAAGGTGCAAGAGTTCTTATTAAAAATGTAACTTTAAATCCAACAAGAATTGAAGCTTATCAAGTTTTAAAAAGAATGGGTGTAATTGTAAACTTTATTGAAAAAGAGAATGTTTACGAACCAATTGGAGATATTGAAGTTATTAATAATGAATTAAATGGGGTAGTTGTAAGTGAAAATATATCATGGCTTATTGATGAGTTACCAGCCTTATCAATTGCTATGAGTTTAGCAAATGGAAAATCAAAAGTTTCAAATGCAAAAGAATTAAGAGTAAAAGAGAGTGATAGAATTTCAAGTGTTGTAAATAACTTAAAACTTTGTGGAGTTACTTATACAGAATTTGAAGATGGATATGAAATAATTGGTGGATCTATACAAAAAGCTGTAATAAATTCTCACGGTGACCACAGAATTGCCATGAGTTTTGCAATAGCTGGACTTAATAGTGATATGGAAATTGAAGATACTCAATGTATTGATACTTCTTTCCCAAATTTTAAAGAAATATTAGACTCTTTATATAAATAAAGGTAATTAATGAAAGTAAAATTAGCATCAAACTACGGATTTTGTTTTGGTGTAAAACGAGCAATTAAGATTGCAGAAGACTATAAGGATTCTGCAACAATGGGTCCACTTATTCATAATCAAGATGAAATAAATAGACTACAAAATGATTTTAATGTAGGGTTATACAACAATTTAAGTGATGTAAAAGAAAATGATACTGTAATTATTAGAACTCACGGTATTCCAAAAAATGATTTGAAAAACTTAAGAAAATTAAATGCAAAAGTTATTAATGCAACTTGTCCATTTGTTACAACTCCACAACAAATCGTAAAAAAAATGTCTAAAGAAGGATATTCTATACTTATTTTTGGAGATGCAGATCATCCTGAGGTAAAAGGTGTTCAATCTTATGGCGAAAATCAAGAAGATGTTCATATTATTTTAGAACCTTCAGATTTAGACAATATTATATTTAAACAAAATAAAATTGCAACCGTCGCACAAACAACAAAAAAGAAAGAAAAATATCTGGAAATTGTTAATAGCTTAATTCTAAAAAACAAAGAAGTTAGAGTCTTTAATACTATTTGTGATGCTACTTTTGAGAATCAAGATGCAGCAAGAGATCTTTCAAAAGAGGTAGATGTAATGATTGTAATCGGAGGTAAAAACTCATCAAATACAAAACAATTACATTCAATTTGTTTAGAAAATTGTCTAGATTCTTACCTAATTGAAAATGAAACTGAGCTAGATAATTCATGGTTTTTACAAAAAAAATTGTGTGGTGTAACAGCCGGTGCAAGCACGCCTGACTGGATAATACAACAAGTTATAGACAAAATTGAATCATACAACTAAGAGTTTTTAAGCCAATTTTCTGTATAATCTTCCCATTTAATAAAACTGGTAAATATGAAGGAATAAAATGGGTATCGAAGATATTGATTTAGGTGAAGACTTTGATTTTGAGCAAATGCTTAATGAGTCTTTCGAGAATGCAGAAAATAATTCTGTAGTTGATGGTGTAATTGTAGAAATCTCAAGTGAGAGAGTTTTAGTTGATGTTGGTCAAAAAATTGAGGGTCAATTAAATATTTCTGAAATTACAATTGGTGGTGAAGTTAAATACAAAGTTGGTGACACAATTCCTGTTATGTTAATGGGAAGTAGAGGTGAGAGACCAAGTATTTCACATAAAAAAGTATTACAAAAAGAAAAATTTGATGCTTTTGTAAAAACTCATGGTGAAGACATCGAAGATGTAACTATTGAAGGTAAAATCGTTTCTGTTAAACAAAGAGGTGGTTTTATAATCGAAGATGCTGATGGTTGTGAATATTTCATGCCAATGGCACAATCTTACTTAAAAGCTATTGGTGCTGTTGGAAAAACAGTTAAAGCAAAAGTTATTAAAGTAAATAAAGCACAAAATTCAATTATTGTTTCAAGAAAAAAATTAATTGAAGAATCAAAAGCTGTAAAAGACAATAAAGTAACTGAAATTTTAGATAACAAAGAACCAGTTATTGGAACAATCAAAAAAATTACTTCTTATGGAATGTTTGTTGATTTAGGTGGAATTGATGGTTTAGTAAACTACAATGAAATCTCATACAAAGGTCCTGTAAATCCTGCAAATTATTATAACGAAGGTGATGAAGTTTCAGTTGTAGTTTTATCTTATGACAAAACAAAACAACACTTATCATTATCTATCAAAGCTGCACTTTCTAATCCTTGGGAAGAAATTAAAGACGAATTAGAAGTTGGAGATACAATTACTGTAACTGTTTCTAATTTTGAATCTTATGGTGCATTTGTTGATTTAGGAAATGATATTGAAGGTTTATTACATATTTCAGAAATTTCATGGAATAAAAATCTTAAAAATCCAAAAGAACTTTTAACAATTGGTGAAGAAATCAATGTTGAAGTTATTGAATTAAATATCGAACAAAAAAGATTAAGAGTATCTTTAAAAAATCTTCAAGAAAAACCTTTTGCTAAATTTACTAACGAACATAAAGTTGGAGACGTAATTAAAGGTAAAATTGCTACATTAACTGATTTTGGTGCTTTTGTTAGTATCGGTGATGTTGATGGTTTATTACACAATGAAGAAGCTTCATGGGAACCTAATGCTAAATGTAAAACTCTTTACAAAAAAGGTGATGAAGTTGAAGTTAGAATCATTAAAATAGACAAAGAAAAAGAAAATATTTCATTATCAATCAAAGAAATAGCTGATTCTCCTGCAAAAAAATTCCAAGATGCTTATAAAATTGGTGATATTGTAAAAGGTACAGTTAAAGATGCTAAAGACTTCGGAATTTTCATTAAACTTGAAAATAATCTTGATGGTCTAATCAGAAATGAAGATTTTGGTCCATTAAAAATTGAAGAAGTTAAAAATGGTGATGAAATTGAAGCAGTTGTTGTAAATATTGACACTAAAAAAAATAGAGTAAGATTATCAGTTAGAAGATTAGAACAACAACAAGAAAGAGAAGTTCTAAAATCTGTTAATGATGATTCATCTATGACTTTAGGTGATATTATTAAAGACCAAATGAAATAATAGGATTTATTTAAATGAGTAAATATACAATTGTAGTTTGTGATCATATACATGAAGCTGGTTTACAAATTCTTCAAAATACTGAAGATGTAAACTACGTATATGCAGCAGATGTAAATAAAACAGAACTATTAAATATTATCAAAGATGCTCACGTAGCAATCACTAGATCTTCAACTGATGTTGATGAGAAATTTTTAAACGCAGCGACTAATTTAAAAGCAATTATTAGAGCTGGTGTTGGTTATGACAATGTTGATATTGAAGGTTGTAGTAAAAGAGGAATAATCGCAATGAATGTTCCTACTGCAAATACAATAGCAGCAGTAGAATTAACTATGACACATATGTTATCTTGTATGAGAAAATTTCCATATGCTCACAATCAATTAAAAAATGATAGAGTTTGGAAAAGAGAAGATTGGTATGGAAATGAACTATATGGCAAAAAACTAGGAGTTATTGGTTTTGGAAATATAGGTCATAGAGTTGCACTTAGAGCTAAATCATTTGAAATGGATGTAATGACTTACGATCCATATATTCCTTCAACTAAAGCAACTGATTTAGGTATTAAGTATACAACTAATTTCGAAGATATTTTATCATGCGATATTATTACAATTCATACGCCAAAAAATAAAGAAACTATCAATATGATAGGTTTTGAAGAAATTGCAAGAATGAAAGATGGTGTAGTTTTAATTAACTGTGCTAGAGGTGGATTATATAATGAAGATGCATTATATGAAAACCTTAAATCTGGAAAAATTGCAATGGCAGGAATCGATGTATTTATCAAAGAACCAGCAACAAATAATCCTTTATTAGATTTACCAAATATTACTGTAACTGCTCACTTAGGAGCAAATACAAAAGAGTCTCAAAGAGAAATCTCAGTTCAAGCTGCAAATAATGCAATTGAATCTGCACGAGGTATCGCATATCCTAATGCACTAAATTTACCAATTGATGAGAGTAAAATTCCATCGTTTGTAAAACCATACATTGAATTAACTCAAAAAATGGCATTTTTACTTGCACAATTAAGTAAAAGTGAAATTAGATCAATTAATATTGCAGCTGAGGGTGAAGTTTGTGAATATTTAGACTCTTTACAAACTTTTGCAACAGTTGGTGTATTAGCTGTTTCTTCAGGTGATGAAGTTAACTATGTTAATGCAAATTTTATTGCAAAAGAAAAAGGTATAGAATTAACTACTTCTGAGTTTTCTAACCACAGTGGATACCAAAATAAAGTATCTATCAAAATTACAACACCAAATGGTGTAAAAACAATATCTGGAACTGTATTTAACGATGATGTACAAAGAATCGTTGAAATTAATGGATTCTCTTTAGATATTGAACCAAAAGGTAAAATGATTGTAATGAGAAACAATGATGTACCAGGTGTTATTGGGGAAGTTGGTAAAATTTTAGGTGATAGCAATATTAATATAGCTGACTTTAGATTATCAAGAGGGAAAGATGGAGCATTAGCTGTAATTCTAATTGATGAAAAACCAAGTTCAGAAATATTAAAAAAACTTGATAATTTAGAAGCAGCTATTGCTGTTGCTTACGCAGAAATATAAGGAGAAACTATGGCAATTGGTATGAGTGAATTAAAAAAGGGATTAAAAATCGAAGTTGATGGTGTTCCTTACAAAATTACTGAGTATCAACATGTAAAACCTGGTAAAGGTGCTGCATTTGTTAGATGTAAAATTAAATCATTTTTAAATGGAAAAGTAATTGAAAAAACTTTCCATGCTGGTGATAAATGTGAAGTTCCAAACTTACAACAAAAACAGATGCAATTTTTATATGATGATGGTGAATTATTACAATTTATGGATAATGCAACTTATGAACAAGAAGGTTTAACTTACGATCAAGTAGGTGAAGCTTTTGATTGGATTATTGATGGTATGTCTTGTGATATGATGTACTACAACGGTAAAGCAATTACAGTTGAGCCTCCAATGGTTGTTGAATTAAAAATTGTAGAAACACCACCAAACTTTAAAGGTGATTCTCAAGGTGGTAGAAAACCTGCTACTTTAGAATCAGGTGCAGTTGTACAAATTCCTTTCCACATTCTTGAAGGTGACATTATTAAATGTGACACAAGAACTGGTGAGTACTTAGAAAAAGTAAAATAAAAATGAAAATCTTTATCGCTATAAACTGCGATAGAGGTTTCTTTTCTTCAATCACTAACTTGCGATAGCTACTTTATCAAAAAAATCACTCTCTTATTTCTATTGATAGATTTTTTCATTTTATAAAAAACTTTACAAATTAATTTATTCTAATTATTTTCTTTTTAAATACATGATTTTTTCTTCTCCAAGATAATTCTCATGGACAATTTCAAAATCAATGTTTATATCATTTAAAGCATTAATTCCATTCCTAATTTTTGGACTTACAATTAATACAATATAATCAATTTTTTCTTTTAATATATTCATTAAATTATAAACTCCCTCAACCATTACAAGCTTGTAATCAAGTAATTTAAACAGATCATCACTAATCAAGACTTCTCTATTCAGTACTTTAAATAGTGGAATATTATTATCAAATATTTTGTTTTTACTATAAATCATAATATTGGGAGCTCGACCTGCAATATATCTAGCATCAAGAGTTGGTTTATCTATTCTTACTGTATTTCCACCTATTAGCATTAAATCAACTTTATCTCTTAATGTATGAACATATAACTGACTCATTTTAGATGAAACTGCTCCATCAATACAACCATTTAAAGTTTGAGCCATTTTATAAAAAATGAATGTGCTACTACTCCACTTTAAAAATGGATATAAAAGGTTATAAGCCTCTTTTTTCATACATCCTAAGCTAATATCAATATTTAGACTTTTTAGTGTTTCTATGCCACCTGATGCTACTTTATTTATATCTTCATGGGCAATAATTACTCTTTTTGGTTTTAACTCTTTTAATAAGTTTGCACATGAAGGCGTTTTACCAACATGATTACAAGGTTCAAGTGTTACAAATATTTCACAATCATTAAAATATCCATTATGATTTTCTATAAAAAAATCATGTATTTCGTGAGAACTATTTTTTGTTTTTAATATTGAATTTGGATATTCTATTAAGTATGCAGCTTTGAGTGCATTAACTTCTGCATGTGGCATTCCAGCCTCTTTATGAGCCTCTATTGATAATAACTTACCATCTTTAACAATAACACATCCAACAGCAGGATTTGGGTATGTTAAAAGCTGATATTTCCATGCTTCATCAATAGCTAATTTCATATAAAAATTATCATCTATTCTCATTATAATATTCGCTTTTTGTATAAATTTTTTGAGGGTAGTATATATAAAGTAGTTTTAATTAGGGTTAAAAACAATAGAAAATTTCTATTGTTTTATTACCATTCGTAGTAAGTTGCAGCTGCTAAAATATTGTCATATGTGATTTCATCATCACCAAATTCTGTTTTAACAATTATTTTTTCATTATCAGCAAAAATTAATTCACCTTTGAATACTTCTGTTGCAAAATTTTTTATTTTAACTTTTTCACCAACTGATGCAAGAAAATGCTCTTTTCTTCTAAGTTTTCTCTCTATCCCAGGAGAACTAACTTCTAGAATATATTCTCCACCCATTGGCTCATCAACATCTAATATTGGTGAAATCATTCTCGAAATTTCTGCACATTTATCTAAACTTATTCCATTATCCGCAGTTACTAAAACTCTGAATATATTTCTATCATGTTCTTTAGCACTTACGATATCATAAAGTTTAGCACCTAAACTTTCAACAGCTAATTTAATTGATTCTTCTAAACTCATTCTTCTTCACTTTTTGTTTTTCTAATTTGAGCAAATAATGCTTCAATATTTTTTGATTTTTCTAATGATGTATCATTTAAAAAAGTAAAGTTTGGACATTTATACCAACCAGTACTTGCTAATATATGAGTCTTTAATCTTCCATTTGCTTTATTCAATAAAGATATAATTTCTTTTATTTGAACTTTGTCATAATCTGAACCATCAAAATAAACAATTGCATCATATTTACCATTTTTGCAATTTACTGCAGTTATTGGTAAAGAGTTAATTCTTGAATCAACTAAATTTGATAGTGCTTCTGGAATTAACTCCATTAATAAAGATTCAGTTCTTTGTAGATTAATACTTTTCATTATCTTTTATCTACTGATACTTTCTCTTCAATTTGGATGAATGTTTCAATAAAGTCACCTGGTTTAATATCATTGAATTTATCAAACATAATTCCACACTCATAACCATTTGCAACTTCTTTAGCATCATCTTTAAATCTTTTTAACGATGAAATTTTACCTGTATAAGTAACAATACCATCTCTAATGATTCTAGCATGACCACCTCTGATTACTTTACCATCTGTAACTAAACATCCAGCAACAGTACCCACTTTAGGAACAACGAATGTATCTCTAACTTCAGCTTGACCAGTATTTTCTTCTCTAATTACTGCACTCATCATTCCTGATAATGCATCTTTAATATCATCAATTAAATCATAAATAATTGTATAAGTATTAATTGTAATTCCATCAGCTTTTGCTTTAGATTTAACTGAACCAGTTGGTCTTACGTTAAATCCTAAAATAATACATCCATCAGATGCACCTGCAAGTACTAAGTCAGATTCTGTAATCCCACCAACAGCTGCATGAATTACTTTTACTTTTACTTCATCATTTGCAATTTTTTCTAAAGAACCTTTAATTGCTTCTAAAGAACCACCAACATCAGTTTTAATAATAACTGGAAGTTGTTTGATTTTTCCTTCTGCAATTAATCCACTCATCTCTTCTAAAGAAACTTTTGTAGATTTAGATAACTCTTTAGCACGTGCATGTTCAGCTCTTGTAGTTGCAATATCTCTTGCTTCTTTATCTGTATCTTGAACAACCATAACTGAACCAGTTGTTGGAACATCATTTAATCCTAAAACTGTTCCTGTTTCAGATAATCCAAGTTCTTTTACTGGATTTCCATTATCATCAGTAATTGCTTTTACTCTACCATAAGTAGTGTCACAAACAATATTATCACCAATTCTTAATGTACCATTTTGAACAATAATAGTTGCAACTGGTCCTCTTCCTTTTTCTAAAGAAGATTCAACAACAGCAGCTTTTGCTTTTGCAGTTGGGTCAGCTTTAAGTTCTAAAAGTTCTGCTTGAATTAAAATATTTTCTAATAACTCATCAATACCTGCACCAGTTAACGCAGAAACTCCAATAAACTCTGTATTTCCACCCCAATCAATAGGTGTTAAATCTCTCTCAGCCATTTGTGCTTTTACCATATCTGGATTTGCAGTCTCTTTATCCATTTTATTAATAGCAACAATTATAGGACATCCACTTGCTTTTGCATGTGAAATAACTTCTTCAGTTTGTGGTTTAACACCATCATCAGCAGCTACAACTATAATAACAATATCAGTAATTGCAGAACCTCTTGCTCTCATAGCAGAGAAAGCAGCATGTCCTGGAGTATCAACAAATGTGATTTTTTGCCCATTTTTTTCAACTGTGTAAGATGAAATATGTTGAGTAATTCCACCTGCTTCACCTTTTGCAACTTTTGAAGATCTAATTTTATCTAATAATGAAGTTTTACCATGGTCAACGTGTCCCATAATAGTTACAACTGGCGGTCTTGTTACAAATGTTGTTTCATCAATGTCTTCGTCATGGTAATCACCAACATAATTTACATCTTCTAATGCATCGTTAACTGTTACTTCAATTCCAAACTCTTCACCAAGAATTTCTAATTCATCTTGTTTTAAGAAGTCATTTTTAGTAACCATCATTCCTAAAGAGAATAAAACTGTAATTACTTCAGCAGTTGTTTTTCCACAAGCTTCAGCAAATTCATAAACTCTAATATCTTCAGGAATAGTAACTTCAGTAATATCAATAGCTTCTTGAGTTCTAGCAATTCTTTTCTTTCTTTTTCCTCTTTTTAATCCTTGAGGTGCATTTCCAAAAGCAGCTGGTCTTGAACTTCTAGATTGTTTTGCAGGATTTTGAGGTTTAGGTTCATCAAAGATTTTAAATCCATCGCCTAAATCCATATCAAGTAAAACTACTTCTTCACCTAATAATGAATCATCAGAACTAACGAAATCATCAGTATAAGCTCTATCAACTTCAAGTCTTTTTCCATGATCTTGAGCTTTTACAACTGTTTTCTTTTTCTCTTTTTTGATTCTATTTTTTCGTTCTTCTGCTGAATTATAACCATCATTGTTAGATTTATCATCTTCTTCATTAGCACCTAAAATTTCACTTAATGATTTCATTTGTTTTCGAGGTTGAATTTCAGAATCAAATGATTTATTAACAATTACTTCTTCTTCCTCTTTAGGTTTATTCTTTTTAACAATAACTAATCCTCTTCTCTTAGGAACAATTTTGCTAGCATTATCAGGATTAACTTCAGGTTTATCAAATTCTTCTTGAGTTTTTAAAGCAGGTTTAGGAATAGGTTTAGAAATTACAACTTTTTTTAATTCAGGTTTTTTCGGAACCTCAATATTTTTCTTTTCAATAACTTCAACTTTTTCTAATTCTATTTTTATCTCTTTTACTTCTTCACTTATTTCAGGTGTTTTCATTTCAACTACCTTTTTTGCTTTAGATGCTGGTGACTTACTTGGTAATCTTGAACTGTTTCCAGTCATGATATATTTTGTAATCTCTTCAGCATCTTCATATGATACTGCACTTTGGGGCGACTTAAGATCTATATTTAAATCTTTAGCCTTTGCAATTACGTCTGCGCTACTAGCTCCCGCTTCTTCTGCAATCTCATAAACTCTTACTTTATCTGACATCTGTTAGCATCTCCTTAAGTTGTGTGACATACTTATCTTTATTTTTACACTCTTTACAAAGTGATTTTTCGATTCTTTTATTATCTTTACCATTTATATCTGTTTGCAATAATTTTTCACATTCGCTACAGATATAAAAACTTCTACCAAAATTATTATAAAACAATAATTTTTTCTCTTCACATTTTAGTCTTAATAACTCTTTTTGTTCAAATTTGCCTCGGCAAACGACGCAAGTTCTTAAGGTCTTTTTTAAACTAGGCAAATATTATACCTAAAATATACTTAATATCAAAGACTTTCAAATTTCAACTCTTACGCCAACGTTATCAAAATCTGCTGTAAACACTTTGAAATGAGGAAATCTTATCTTTAAAGCTTTTTCTAAATTCTTACTATCATCCATATATGCCATAGAAAAAAGTGTTGAACCAGAACCTGATAAAGTACTCATTAAAGCACCTTCTTTTAGAGCAGTTTTTTGTACATCAAAAAGTTCTGGCATCTGTTTCATTCTATACTTTTGATGAATTTGATCAAATGAGGCATGTTTTAACATTTCCCAATCTTCTGCCATAAAAGCAGCTGTTAATAAAGATGAATGAGAAATATTAAATACCGCATCTTCTTTTGAATATTTAAAAGGTAGAGTTTTTCTTGATAATTGAGTTGAAATTGCTCTATTTGGAACAACAACTACAGCTTTTAAATTTTTAGGTATATCTTTTCTGATATATCTTACTTCATTTTCTTGAACACAAGCAACTGTAAAACCACCCATTACAGCTGGTGTAATATTATCAGGATGATTTTCATAGGCTAAGGCTAAATTTAATAATTTATCTTTTTCTAATTTAATTCCCTCAATTGCGTATGCACTTGCAATTGCAGAAACAATAACAGCTGAAGAGCTACCTAATCCTCTAGATAATGGAATTTCATTTTGAAATTCAAATCTAAAATGTCTTTTTTTATATGATAAATTATGATAAAAATCATTAAATATTGATATAAACATATTATTATCTTTTAAAGCAGGATTATTTGCACCCTCACCTTTTAAAGATACACTATGAAATTTTGATGGTCTGATTATTACTTGATTTTTCATTGAGATTGCTAGACCTAAGCAATCAAAACCTGGGCCTAAATTTGCACTAGTAGCTGGAACGCTTACTTTCATCCATTTCCTTCTTAAACTTAAACAGCTGGTAAATTGTATATTGGCAGTGTTTCTTCGTTAAAATTATATTTTTCTATACACATAGGTAAGTTAAAGTCGTGGATTATACAATCTTTTTCTAAAAAATCCACTTTAATTTTATTTTCATCTTTTATAAAATACTTTTTACCAAGAGCTTTTATTGGAGAATTTTGGTTAAATTCAAAACCATCAATTGCAGCAAATTCGATTAGCTTAGTTATACAAATTGTTTTTAAAAATATATATGCAACTTTTATTGCCATAAATGAACCTGGAGAATTAACATATATAATCTTTTTTATATCATATTCTTCCAAAAGTTCTTCAAACAGACTAGGTAATAAATCTGAAGTTTTACCATCAAGTTCATATTCCTTTATTAATTTCTTATTTTCATAGATTCCAATTAACAAAGGATTTGAAATTGTTATTACTAAAATTTCAATCAATTTTTACCTTAATTCTCAACATTTGCATAAGCCATTTCAAATACAACCGCTTCACTACTTGCTTCTTCTAAATCAATAATTTCATAGTTTTCAGCACTTTCAAAAAGTTTTTTTGTAAGTAAATGATTTAAATGGTGACTCCCAGCAATTGCATCATATTCACCAACCATTGTATATTCTAAAAGTGCCATGTCACCAATTGCATCAAGTATTTTATGTCTTACAAACTCATCGTCAAATCTTAAACCTTCAGGATTTAATACTTTTGTTTGATCAAGAACAATAGCATTTTCCATTGAACCACCTTGGGCTAATCCAATACTTCTTAAATATTGAACTTCATGTAAAAATCCAAATGTTCTTGCTCGGCTAATATTCTCTTTATATTCAGAAATCGAGTAATCAAAATGAAATTTCTGTTTTCCAATAGCTGGGTGTTCAAAATCAATCTCAAAATCATAAACAATTCTATTTGATGGTTTTAAACAAACTCTTTTACCCTCTGGAGTTGTAACTTCAACCATTTTTTTGATTTTTATTGCTTTTTTTGACTTATCAAGCTCTTTTATTCCAGCTTCTTCAATTAACATACAATATCCAGCTGAACTTCCATCAAGAACTGGAACCTCATCATTGTCAATAACAATTCTTAGATTATCAATTCCATATGCATAAAGAGCTGATAAAAGATGCTCAATTGTAGAGATAACTACACCATCTTTTCCAATTACAGTTGCCATTTTTGTATCAACAACAAATTCTCTTTTAAGAGGAATCGTAACTCCAGCGTCAACTCTGTAAAAAATAATTCCCATATCACTTTCAAGTGGTTCAAGTCTCATTTTTACAGGAACTCCTTTATGAAGTCCAATACCTACTATTTCAGTACTTTTTGCTATCGTTCTTTGTTTCATTTAGCAGTCCCGTTTATTATTTTTATAGCATCCTCTATTGTTTTTGCCACATTGGTTTTCATCCAAGTGTAATCTAGCCACTCATTTGAATTTACTTCAATTCCTTGAACAAGCATTCCAAAGTGTAAATGATCTCCAAATACAGCACCCGTATCACCTGTATTTGCAATCTGTTGCCCTGCTTTTACTTCATCATTTGCTTCAACAGTTGAGCTGCTTGTATGTGCATAAAGTGATGCAATCCCTAATCCATGGTCAATTATTATAGTATTTCCATAAATTCCTAAATAATCTTTGAATATTACTTTTCCATCGTTATATGTTGTTATTGGTGCTCGTTTAGTACTTGCCCAATCATTTCCTAAATGCCATGCTTCATCTATTTTTTGATCATTATACATATAACTTCTTCTTTCACCAAAACCAGCAACTGTTGCTGAATTCTCTAATCTAGAAAATGGTTTTATATTAACTGAAGTAACTAAATTATTAGAGAAATTTTTTCTTACTACTTCCCTAATTGTTTTAACATTTTTTTCTCTAAGCTCTTTATTCTCTTTTACAAATATCTCTATTGGGTCAGATGGAATATTCATATCACTTTTTTCTAATACTTGTTTACTAACACTTTGAATAAATTCATCTGATACTTTTATATTGTCAGCTTTTTCTGTAAAAGATTTTATATAAAAAGGAACTTTTGTTACACTTTTATTTCCCGCCATATCAACTGCAACTAGATTAACTTTTTTAAACTCTTTAATTTGAACAGGCCAAGCAATTATTGATATGTAATAGTTCTTTTTATAAAAAGGGAAAAGTTCAAATAACTCTTCATCATTAAATGAAATATAAAAATCTTTTAAATTTTCATCACTTACTTCTACAATAACAATACCACATCCGCCTTGTCTTAATAAATAAGAATTTCCTATTACACTAGCAATTGGACTTTTTCTATCAATAATAACTTTTGAATTTGTAATTGTTTCATTACCTTTAAAAAAGTTCCATTTACTTGCATCGTAAACATCTATTTTTATATTTCCATCTTTTGGTTTACCCATTTCATCAAATGAAGGAGGTAATATTTCTAATTCTATTAAATTCTTTTCATTTTTTACAACTTTTGTTTCTAATTTAATTTGCTTTTGTCCATCATCAAAGATTACATTATATGATTGTATTTCATTATTATCTGAAATTGTTGCTTTAATTGGTTTTTGTAGATTCCAATAAATTTCTTTTTCAATTGAAACATTAGGCGCTACTCTTTCAAATGTAGGAGATAAAAATAAAAATGCAACTACTCCTATAACAACTACCGTTAAGATTATAAAAATCCCAAATACTATTCCGTTTTTATTATTTGTAAATTTCAAAAATTTCCTTTAATACTATTTCTTTTGCTTTTTGTACATCTAATGTCTCTATTGTACAACCAGAAGCATTAAAATGGCCACCGCCACCAAACTCTCCCGCTATTTTAGAAACATCAATTTGACCTTTTGATCTTAAAGATACTCTGGCAACTCCATTTGTAATTCTTACAAAAATCGCTACTCTAACAACCGCTATACTCATTATCATATCAAGAGCATCTTCACAATCTCTATTGTGTGCTCCTGTTTGCTTAAACCACTCTTCTTTTGCAATAATTGATGCAACTTCGCCCTCTTTAAATAACTCTAAACTATCTAAGACTTTTGGAATAATTCTGTATTTTGCCAAAGAATCTCTTCTTAATAGCTTATTTGCAATTTCAGAAGGACTTGCCCCACACTCAACTAAAAAATTTATTTTCTCAAATGTTAACTCATCACATCTTCCTAAAGAAAATGCTAAAGTATCATCATAAATACCAACATAAAGTGCTGTTGCAGAGTTCTTTGTTATATATAACCCATTATGTTTAAAAAATTCAAATACTAATTCTGCAGTTGAACTTTTTTGTGGATCTACAATATTTACAACTCCAAAACTGTTATTTGATTTGTGATGATCAAAATTTATAAGAGGAATTGATGAATCAAGTTCAAAACCTAATCTTTTATAAGTTCCACAATCAACACTTATTGCTAAATCAAAAAAAGCGGGTAACTGATCACTGATTTTTTCAAATCTTGGTATAAAATCAAGATTTTGAGGTAAATCAGAACTTATATTAAATACTTTATGTTTTATCTTATTTTCATGAAATAAATTTGATAAAGCTAATGCTGAACCAATAGAGTCTGGGTCTGGATTTACATGAGTAATTATTAAAATATATCTACTTTTTTCAATAAGCTCTAAAGCTTTTGTATATTCTGACATATCAACTTTATTACTTAATATAAAATCTTTTTTCAATTCAAATCCTAATCAAACTTCATTGAAAAATCAAGCCAAGTTGCTTGATGAATTATACTTCCACTACTAATTGCATCAACACCAGTTGAAGCATAACCTCTGATAGTTTCTAAATTTATATTTCCACTAGCTTCCAATAAAATATGTGGATAATTTTCATTTCTAAATGAAACCACTTCTTTTATTTGATCTAATGTCATATTATCACACATGATAATATCTCCACCAGCACTCATAGCTTCTTTAACTTGATCTAAAGTTTCACACTCAATTTCTATTTTTGTAACCCATGAAATTCTTTTTCTAGCTTTTTTTACAAACTCAGCAAGATTATCTATAGTTCTTAAGTGAGTATCTTTAAGCATTAAACAATCATCAAGTCCAAGTCTATGATTAATTGCTCCACCAACTCTTGAAGCATATTTTTCAAAATCTCTAAGTTGTGGTCTTGTTTTTCTAGTATCTAATAAAACAACACCTGTTCCTTCCATTAGTTTTGCATACTTATTTGCCATAGTTGCAATTCCAGATGCATGTTGAAGCATGTTTAAAAATGTTCTCTCAGATGAAAGAAGAATTGATGCTTTTCCTTCAAGTTCAGCAATCACATCTCCAGCTTTTATCTCATCACCATCATTTTTCAAAAATTTGCAATCAAATTTTTCTGTACGCGCTAATACTTTTGCGTATTGTACACCTGCTAAAATTCCATCTGATTTACAAATAGCTCGTGCAGTAAATCTTCCCTTTGGAGCGACATCAAAAAACAGATCGCCTCTTCCATTATCTTCAATAATGGCATTTTTTACAAATTTCTTAATATTTATCATACTTCAAACATCCTTTCAAGGGCAACTTTTGCCCACTTTGCAGTATCAGCTGATACAAAAATTTCATTCTCTTTTGATATATTATTATCTTTTATTGATTTCAAAGTATTGTAAACATCTTCCAATGTTGTTTCATTCATTGTTGGACACTCTGGTTTTGTAGAACTTAATATATAAGTATTCTTTTGTCTTAATCTATTTACCATATTAAACTCTGTTCCAACAGCTATTTTTTGCTCAATCGGTAAATCTTTAATATAAGTAATTAACTGAGAAGTTGAACCTACAAAATCAGCAGCATCACAAACACTTGGATCACATTCTGGATGAACAGCAATTAAAATATCTGGATATTTATTTCTATAAAATTCAATATCTTCTACAGAAAATTGCTGATGAACAGAACAAAATCCATTATAACAAATAATATCTGCTTCTTTTAAATCACTTCCATCACCTACAATTGCAGATTTTAGATTTAAAGATTTTGCAAAATTTTGCCCTAAACATCTATCTGGAACAAAAAAGATTTTTTTACCCGATTGTAAACCTTTTTCTATGATTTTGTAAGCATTCGATGAAGTACAAACCATTCCACCCATTTGTCCAACTTTTGCTTTAACTGCAGCACTTGAATTTATATAAGTAATTGGTAAAATATTTTCATTAGGAATTCCAGCATCATTTATTTTTTTTAAATTTTGTTCAAAATATCCCTCATCAATCATCCTTGCCATTGCACAACATGCAATTTTTGGCATAAGTACAGTTTTTTCTGGACTCATAACTTTTACACTTTCACCCATAAAACCAACACCACAAAAAACTACATACTTTGAATCCGTAAGCATTACTTTTTTTGCAAGTTCCAATGAATCACCTGTTATATCAGCTAATTCAAATACTTCATCCCTTTGATAAAAGTGGGCAACAAGAGTTACATCTAACTCTTTTTTTAATTTTAATATTTCTTCTTTTAAATTCAAAATAAACCTTCAAATCTTTATTAAATGTGAATATAACAAAATATTGGTTATAATCTCATTTAATCACACACATTAAACAAGGGTAATATATGGATTTTTTCACAAATACAAATATTTTATTTTTTATAGCTGCTTATTTAATAGGCTCAATTCCTTTTGGTTCAATCTTAGCAAAAACATTCGCAGGAGTTGATATTACAACTGCTGGAAGTAAATCAATTGGAGCAACTAATGTTCTTAGAGTCGTAAAAGAGACTAATCCAAAATTAGCAAAAAAACTAGGAATTGCAACAGTTTTATTAGATGCATTAAAAGGAACAGTTGTTTTATTAGTTGCTTCTTATTATGGAGTTAGTGACTCTACACTTTGGGGTATCGCAATTTTAGCTGTTTTAGGACACTGTTATTCTATTTATTTAGGACTTGAAGGTGGAAAAGGTGTTGCAACTGGACTTGGTGTTTATTTAGTTCTTATTCCAATACCTACTTTAATTGGTGCAGTTGTTTGGATAATTTGTGCAAAAGTTCTTAAAATATCATCTTTATCATCACTATTGGGATTAGTTGGAGTTGTAGTAAGTGCAAGCTTTTTAAATAATGGTTTAAATGTAGGTTCAAATGTACCTATGTATATAATTGCATTTATCATTATGTATAAACATATTCCAAATATCATCAGAATTATAAAGGGTGAAGAGAAAAAAGTTATATGAAAATAGAAATTTCTGATTTAAGCTTCAAATGTATAATAGGAATTCTAGATTTTGAGCGAATAAAAAAACAAAAAGTTCTAATAAATGTATCTTTTGAATATAAGTATTCAAAAGATAATTTCATAAACTACGCAGAAGTCTCAACTTTAATTGAAAAAACCATGAAAAAAGAAAAGTTTCTTCTTTTAGAAGATGCGATTTTATATCTCGAATCATTACTGCTTAATAGTTACAAAATAGATACACTTAAAATCAAAATATCAAAACCAAATATACTCAAAAATTGTATTGTTAGTTTAAGTAACTAATAATAAATACGATAAAAAAAGTCCTAAAATAGCAATAAAACAGCATTAATGAATAGTTAATTGAAAGCTAGCTTAAATTAACAGTTAATTAACACTCAAAACAACGTTTTAAGAAAACTTTAAAATTTAGTGCTGTAGAATGGCCACAACGGTATGTCGGAAAAGGTTTAAAACAATGTTTTAGATGAGTTCGCGCGCTCCGATACACTGAAAACAAGATTTCGAAATTTTAGGAGAACAAATGAAAAAAATCGCAAAATTAAGTTTAGTAGCAGCTGTTGCAGTTGCTGGTTTAACTACTGCTAATGCTCAACCATTAGAAGAAGCAATCAAAAATGTAGACGTATCTGGTTCTGTTGTTTATAGATATAATGACTATCAAAATAACGTAGGTACAAACGTTGCTACTGATGATAAAACAGAAAATAACTACAAAGTAGGTTTAAATTTATCTTCAAAAGTAAATGATGATATCAAATTTAACTCTAGATTTCTAGTTGCTGCACCATCAAGTACTGGAACAGGTGATGGAGGATTTGCTACACTTAACTCTAGTTCTAATGGAGACCAAAACGTTGGTGTTGAATTAAGTCATGCAAATTTTGCTTATACAGGTATTGCTAATACAACTGTTGTAGCAGGTAAACAAGGTTTAACAACTCCTTGGACTGTAGCTTTAGATTCTGATGGAAATGAGCAAACTGGAACTGGTCTTTTAGCAATGTCAACAGTAGGTCCTGTTACTTTAGCTGGAGCATACTTCAACCAAACTAATTTAAATAATTCAGGTGATCTTAAATCTGCTTTAAATGGTCTTGCAACTAGTGCAGGAAATGTAGGTACAAAAGATATTGCAACTGTTGGTGTAATTGGTACATTTGCTCCTGTAACACTTGATGCTTGGTATTTAGATACACAAGATACATTTAGTACTTATACAGTAGGTGCAAAAGTTGCAACAAAAGCAGATACAATTGTTTTAGGTGCAGATGCTAGATTTGTTTCTTTAGAATTAGATAGAGCAGATGTAAAAAATACTTTAGCAAAATTAGCTTTAACTGCTGATGCTGGATTAGTTGATGCAAAAATCGCTTATGCAATGACTGGTAAAGATGGTGGTTTAACTGCTTTAGATTCTGATGCAACTACTACTTTATTAGGATGGAATTTAAATGCTCTAAGTAAAACAGATGCTGATTATTGGCAAGCAGTTTTAGGATTTGATATTTTATCAAACTTAAACTTATCAGCTAACTATGGGAATCTACAATATGTAGATGGATCTTCAGATATGGAAGAACAAGAAGTTTATGCACAATTATTATATAAAATGTCTAAAAACTTCTCTACATATGTTAGATATGGAGAATTAACAAGAGAAAATACTACAACTGATACTAAATCAACTGATGGTACAGCTGGAAGATTACAAGTTGAATATACATTCTAATATTTTTAGAGTATAAAACTTTTCTTTTAAAGGGTTGGAGTTTACTCCAACCCTTTTTTTATTATGATTATTTAATCTTATTATGATAAAATCTGTAAATTTAAAAAAAGGATTAAATCTTGAAAAAAGTTATTCTTTCGTCTATTCTACTACTTAGTTCAACTTCAATTTTTGCTGAAACAACAATGTGCTTTAAAGAAAATCATAAATCTATGGCTACTATTGAATCTACTCCACTTGATGGTGGACTTTGTAATGGAAAATATACAATAAATGACATGAAAGCAAAAGGTTGGAGTGTAGATGATATAAAAATCTCTCAATCTACTAATAGCATGAATTTTATCTATATTCTAAAAAATGGATCAACTGTAGCAGTTCAATCTTCTCAATTTAATGGCAATCAAGCCCAAATGGAAGCAAATATTTTAGCAAAACTTGAAGCTAAAAAAGTTACCGAAGAAAAAGCAAAAGTTGAAAAAGAGTTGCAAGAAGTAAAAATAGATGCAAAAGCATTATATACTAGTAAATGTCAAAAATGTCATGGTGAAAAAGGTGAATTAAGTGCATATAGTGCTTCAAGACCTTTAAAAGATTTATCTTTAGAAGATATGGAAGAATCAATTAAAAACTATAAAGTTGGTAAAGTAAATACAATGACATCAAATATCATGGCTCCTTATGCAGGATTTATTGATTATAAAGAGATCAAAGGTATTAATGCTTACTTAAAAGAATTAAATAAAAAATAAAGAAAAAGGATTAGTTCCTTTTTCTCTTCTTAACTACTCTAATCACTCTTTATACAAACTTTAAGTATAATTGCTTTTTTTAAAGGATTACACTAAATGGATGCATACGAATATTCAGAACTATTAAAACTTCTAAACACTAAACTTAATAACATTAAAGGTATTTTAAAACCTGATGATTTGAATCAAAGATTAGATGAAATCAAAGAAGAAGAATCAGGGCAAGATTTTTGGAACAATATTGAAAATGCAACAAAAATTGGGATAGAAAAAAACCGTATTTTAGGGAAATTAAGTAAATACAATAAAGCAAATGATTCTTTAAAAGGAACTAATGAGCTTTATGAGATGGCTAATGATGAAAAAGATGAAGAGACTTTGGAAATGCTATTTGATGAAGCACCAGAACTTGAAAAATTAATCAAATCAACTGAAATTTCTGTAATGCTTTCTAATCCTGATGATGCGTCAAATGCAATCGTTTCTATTCATCCAGGAGCTGGTGGAACGGAATCACAAGATTGGGCATCAATTCTATATAGAATGTACCTTAGATGGGCGGAAAGAAATGATTTTAAGATTGAACTACTTGATTATCAAAATGGTGATGAAGCTGGTATCAAAGATGTTTCATTTATCATCAAAGGTGAAAATGCTTATGGTTATATGAAAGCAGAAAATGGTATTCATAGACTTGTTAGAATCTCTCCATTTGACTCAAATGCAAAAAGACACACATCATTCTCATCTGTAATGGTATCACCTGAAGTTGATGATAATATTGATATTGTAATTGAAGATAAAGATATTAGAATTGATACATATAGAGCAAGTGGTGCTGGTGGGCAACATGTTAATAAAACTGAGTCAGCAATTAGAATTACACACATTGCAACTAATATAGTTGTTCAATGTCAAAATGATAGATCTCAACATAAAAATAAAGCTAGTGCATTAAAAATGTTAAAATCAAGACTATATGAACTTGAACTTGAAAAACAACAAGCTACAAAAGATGGTGTTGAAAAAAGCGATAATGGATGGGGACATCAAATTAGATCTTATGTTCTTCAACCATATCAACAAGTAAAAGATTCAAGAAGTAATATTGGATACTCAAATGTTGATGCTATTTTAGATGGTGATATTACAAAAATTATTGAAGATGTTTTAATCGCAACTGCAAAATAAAACTCTTTTATTCTCGATTACAAATAATTGTATAAGCACAATAAGTACAATTTGATTTATCTTCACATTTTGAAAAGGAGATTTCATTCTTTGAAATCTCCTTTAATTCTTTAAACTTCTCACATAATAATTCAAGTTTTTTATCAAGAGCAATTTCATTAATAAGTAAAGTATTATTCAAATCGTAATAATAAGTTTCAATTTTATCTGTTTTATACAATTCATCCATAGCAAGATAATAAAACTCTAATTGAAAATCATCTGTTTTATCATAGTTTTTTAAAGTATCGACACTTAAGGAACTTGAAGTTTTATAATCAATTACTTCGTAAATACTCTCATATTTATCAATTCTATCTATCACACCTCTTATTTTTATTCCTTCAAATTCACATTCAAAAGATTTTTCTAAAGCTATAATTTGTCTATGTTTTAATCTTTCTTTATCATATAAATAAAATTCAAAAAGTTTCTTTTTCCATATCTCTAAATCCAAAATCAAAAAAGGATTTGAACTTTTATATTTATTAAATAAATCTTCAATTTTCTCAAAACTAAATTCATTTGAATTCTCATCAGCTGTGTAATAATCTTCCAAAATTGAATGAATAATATCTCCCAATTCATAAGCTTTTGGTTTTAGAGAAATAGTATGTTCTTTAATTTTTAAAATATTTTGTAAATAAAACTTTCTTTTACACTGTAAATATGTTCTAAATGAAGTTGCAGACCATGGAATAGCCGTTAAATCTATTTTTACGATGATTTCATCACCAAAATGATTTATCTTGTGATTATCATAAAGTATATGTTTATAATAATTATCATTTGTATCAGTTTTTATATGAGTATTAAATAACTCATTAGCAAATCTTGAAATTTGATTTGTATCTGAATTTACGTAAGATATAAAGACATTTTTTGATGAACCGATTAATCTTTTATAATAATATTTTTGTAAAGATTCCCTATCAAATTGAGTTGGAAGATTTGAAAGTTGTTTTAATTTTGTAGATAAGAATTTATCTTTTACCGATGTTTTTGGAATAAATGATTCATTAAAATCACAAATAATAACTGTCTCAAAATTCACTGCTCTCGTTTCAAGAAGTCCTAAAACTGTAATTTTTCCTGAATTAACATCATCTAAAGTAATTGCAACTAATCTTTGTAAAAATATTTTATATACATCTTTTAATAAAATGTTGTGATTTGATGAAAAAAGTATGATATTTAGTTTATAAAGTAATTCATCATATTTTTCAAGTAATTCACTGTTTTTTTCAAATGATTTTATAAAATCAGTAATTATTAAAAAAGTATCTGTTGTTGCTTTTTTATTCCATATTGTTTTTATCTTTTTATCTACAAATAATTTATCAATTTTAAAACAGTTTAAAAACTCAATATGTTTTATTTCATCTTCATTTAAATATGAATATATTGAATATGCAACTTGGTATAAATATGTATTTTTTATACTTTTTCCCATTGCATAATTGAAATATTTCTCATCATCAAAAAGTTGTAAACTTGTTGCAAAACTTTCATCTGGCAAAACTAAAGCAATATTTTCTGCCATCACACCATTCTCAACAGACTTAGTTATTATGCTTTTAATATATGCAATTTGATTAAGTCTTGAAGAAAAACCTTTTAATTCTACAAATGCTAAATCATTTAATATTTTTTCTTCTTCTAATATGATTTTATTTGATAAATCAATTTTATATTTGTAATTTATTTTAATATCTAAATTAAGATTACTAAAAACTTCTAGGGATTTTTGATTATAAATATTTGAATAAAATGTAATGTTTAGATTTATAACTTTTGATATTTTTTTAACTATATCAAACTCAACTTTTGTAAAATATCCTTCAAAATATAACTCTATATTCTCAAACTTCTTTAAAAAATTTTCATTAATTTTATAGTGATTTGCAAGATTGATTCTATCAACATAAGAGTTCTTTTCTAATATATCAATATAATTTTTCTTAATTGTTTGTAAAATTTGTAGATGTTCAAAATAGAAATCGTACGTATCTACATTTTGTATTTCACTAATTTCAACTTTTTCGCTTGCTAGTTCTAAAAAGAATCTATATATATAATCACTTTGTTTTAAAAATTTTGTAAAATTGTCTGAGATTCCAAGTTTTTGTATGTTTGTATCTTTAATCGCTTCATTTAAAAAAAGAACTCTTTGTTCTTCTTCACAATATTTCATGTTATCAAATAGAATTGATTTTTTGAAAAATTCATCGATTGTAAGTATAAAAGGCAAAAGAGTATTGCTACTCTTTTGTGTAGTTATAAAGTTTCTAATTGCCCTTGATGTTGGGAAAACTAGAAGTTTTTTTTTAAATTGCATTTGTTTTAATATAGATATAACCTACAATTCCATCAACTGTGAAACTACCTGTTATAATCCAATTATTCTCTTCTTTTAATTCAAATGTTGAATTATAGATTTTATCATTAGCTGTAAAATTTTCATTATTTAATATCATATCACTTTCAGCAGAAATAGTTTTTGAAACTACTAATTCAATATTTACATCTTTTTTTTCATTTGTAATTTTATCAGTAACAACAATTTTTAAACTATTTTGCCCTACTTTTAAAATATCTTTATGTTGAGAATATTTTTCAATTACTCTTTGAGCAAGTTTAATATCATCCGTTGTAAGTCCAAAAGTTTTTTCATTTACACTTAATTCAAAATTATATTTAGATAAAAATCTTTCATTTGAAGTCATCATATCATTGTAGTGTTCATCAACATCTTGATATTTTTTCATAAAACTTTTATCTTCAATTACAGGAACACTTACAGCACTTTTAACAGTCCAAATAATCATTGAAAATACAAAACTAAATATCCCAATGAAAAATAAAGGCCAATAATTTCTTTTCATATAACTACTTTCTTTTTCTTAATATGGCATAAGTATAAGCTAATAATCCTAAAACTACTATAGTATACATAAAAACTCGCCAAACAGTACTAGAAATTTTTCCTTCATTTCCTATACTACTCTCTAATTTGATTTTCTTTGATTCAGCAATTGTATCAGCAATTGCAGCATAACCATTTAATGTTGCCGCACTAACTTTTGCAAAAATTGTATTTTTATCGTTTGAAGCCAATAATGGAACAACGTAACCATCTAAAATATCATTTTTATTTAGGATATCTTTATATTCATCACTAAACAATAAATTTGCATGAGTTTCTTGGACAGCAATACTAAGTAATACATAAGGTTTTTCGAGAGTTGATATTATTTGATTTTCATTATTTTTAATAAAATCAATTTTATCTTTTGTTTTAATATTTTCTTCTAATCCTAAAGTAGATTTTGCATAAACATATATGTTAACACCTAATTTAGATTTAGTTTCAGCACCGATTTGATTTATTTTTTCTTTTGCTCGATCATCTATTAATTTATCATCATTTAATATAAAATTTTGAGCACTTAAGTTTTGGCAGAAAAGAAATAGGAGTGATAAAATCACTCCTAATCTTAAAGAATTTAATTTCTTCATTTATCCAACAAACACTTTTGTTGCATCAAAGAAACCATAATAAGCTGTCATTACAGCACTTACTAAAAGTAAAATACCAATAATTTTTTCCATATCTTACTCCTTATTTACCAGTACCAACAAGTTGATACTGTTTATAATTGTCTGAACTATTCATTTTTATTGCATTTAAATCTTGATTGATTTTATAAAAATTACTAGCCTCATTTTGTTGTACAATTAATGCATTAAATACTAAAAATCCTAGGATTGATAATAATAATACAACTGCAACTAACATACCTGTAATACCATTTAATTTAAAGATTCCTCTTTCATTTTCATTCATTTGTGTATTTCCAGCCATATTACTCTCCTATACTTCTTAAGTAAGATGCTAATGCTTTTTCTTGAGTTTCATTTAATCTTCCACTAAAGCTTGGCATTGAACCAATAGCACCTTTTTTACCATCTTTTAAAACAGCCATAACTAATGCATCATCATAAGCTCTAATATTTGGCGCAACTGCTTCCATACCTTTTCCATCATCACCATGACAACCAGCACAAGTTGCAAATGAAGCAGGAGCTGTACCTTTAAATCCACCAGCAACATAATCTGCTACTGCATTAATATCAGCCTCTTCAGTTAATCCCATTGTATCCATTGGAGGCATTCCAGCAGGATATGCTGTTGCAAAATTATTAGCACCATTTTTGATAGTGTAAACAACTTGCTCTTTCGAAATTCTTTTTGTTAAGTTATGAGCTTTCCCACCAATTCCCTCAGCATCTACACCATGACAAGGTGCACATTGTACTAAGAAAGTTGATTGACCCATAGCTTTTAGAGTCTCCTCTGAAGGATTTTCCCATTTTTTCTCGAATTTAGCATTGTATTCTAAAGTTTCTTCATTCCATTGACCAACTTGTGAAAATCCATTAATTGGATAACCAACAGTAAAATACCAGAACATCCAAATAATTGTTCCAATAAATGCTAAAGCCCAACCAGTTGGAACGGCATTTTTATACTCACCAATCCCATCCCATTTCTCTTCAGCTAAATCACCGCTTGCTGTATCATTTTTCATTTGATTAACATATTTTAATACAACAAATACTGAAATTGTAATAATAGCAACCGCACCCAGCATTGCTAAGCTGTTAATATAATCATCACCATTAAAAGCATCACCTGCTGCAAAGTAAGTTCCTGCTAATAAAGCGATGATAAGAATTATTCCACCTATAACCATAGACTTCATCTTATTTCTCCTTATTATCTATATCTTTATCATTTTTTCTTTCTTCAAGAGGAACTGAAACACTTGAATCATCGTGTACAAGTTTTGAATATTTCTCAAAATCTCTTTCTCCCGTCTTATCTCTCTTATAAATAGAATAAGCATAAGAATAAAATATGATAAATATCGCTAAAACCAAAAAGAATTTAGCATATCCTTGTACTGTTAAAAGTGTTTCGTAATCCATAACAACCTCTATTTTAAAGAATTTAAATATGCAATTAATGCAACTATTTCAGGAATTTGACCGTTTGCAACAGCATCTTTTATAGCTTCATTTTTCATTCCAGCTGCTATTGCTTTTGCATCTTCTTTTGCTTTTGCAATTGCAGTATCATAATCACCTAACTCAACATCAATTTTTCCATCACCATTTAAATCTTGATCATATGGTGTTGCAAATACTGTTTTTACAGTATATGCTTCTGCATATGCTGTATCTAAATCAGCTTTATTTGTAAATTGGTGTTTGTATGCTGGCATAATACTTCCAGGTACAACTGCTGCTGGCTCAAACATATGGTTCTCATGCCAATCTGTAGTTCTATAATTTCCAACTCTCATTAAATCTGGACCTGTTCTTTTTGATCCCCATAAGAATGGTCTATCATAAGCATACTCACCACTTAATGAATACATACCATATCTATCAGTCTCTGATTTAAATGGTCTAATTAATTGTGAGTGACAAGCATTACAAGAATCTTTAATATAAACTTGTCTTCCCGCTAACTCTAACACACTGTATGGTTTTGTACCAACAGATGGTCTACTTTGTTTTGCAAAATCTGGAATAACTTCAACTATACCTGCAAATGAAATAAATAAAAATACTAGTACCGCAAAGAAAAACGGTCTTTGTTCAAACCAATGAAACATAATTTCTCCTTTCTTATGCAGCTACTGGTGTAGCATTTACAGGTTCTTTATCAAGTACTCTTCCACATCTAATAGTTTTATAAATATTAAATGCAAACATAAAGAATCCGATTAGGTATAATAACCCACCAACAGCTCTGATTGTATAATATGGATGTAATACAGTAACTGTATCAATGAATGAGTAAACTAATGAACCATATTCATCGTATGCTCTCCACATCATACCTTGTGTAATTCCAGCAATCCACATTGAAGTAAAGTATAAAACGATACCTGTAGTTTGTAACCAGAATTGTGTATCCATTAATGATTTTGAGTAAATTTCTCTTTTATACATTCTTGGAACCATATGGAATAATGCTGCCATAATCATAAATACAACCCATCCTAAAACACCATCATGTACATGTCCTGGAATCCAGTCAGTAAAGTGTGCGATAGCATTTACAGATTTAATAGCTTGAATTGGTCCTTCAATAGTTGATAACATATAGAAAGTTGAAGCTAATACCATAAATTTAATTAATGTATTTGTTTGTAATTGTTGCCACTCACCCTTCATTGTTAAAAGCATATTAATAGCTGATCCCCATGATGGTAAAATTAAAACAACTGACATAACAGAACCCATTGTTTGCATCCAGTCTGGAACAGTTGAATAAATAAGGTGGTGTCCACCAGCCCATAAATAAACAAATAATAATCCCCAGAATGCTAAGATAGAAAGTTTATAAGAATAAACATTTTGTCCTGATTCTTTAGGTAAGAAATAATAAATCATAGCAATAATTGGAGTTGTGAAAACGAATGCAACAGCATTGTGTCCATACCACCATTGAACTAGTGCATCATTTGTACCTGAATACATAGAAACAGAGTGAATCCATGAACCATAACCTGAAACTAGTGCTGTTGGAACTTCCATATTATTAAATAAATATAACATTGCAACTGCGATAAATGTAGCAATGAAATACCATAAAGAAATATAAAGAGTTCTTTCTCTTCTAATTCCAATTAATCCAAAAATTGAAATACCCCATAAAACCCACCAAACAACAACTAAGATGTCTAATGGCCACTCTAACTCAGCATATTCTTTTGATGTTGTGATACCCATAAAAAGTGTAACAACGGCAAGTAGAATAGTAATGAAATATAAAGCAAAGTGTAACTTAGCAATTACCATTAAAAAAGGTGACTCTTTTAATGAAACTTTTAAAACTCTTTGCGAGATATAATACCATGCTGCAAAAATACCACTTAGAGCAAAACCAAAAGCAACACCATTAGTGTGTAAAGGTCTTAATCTACTAAATGTACCATATTCCCCGGCTAAATTATTTAACTGTGGAAACGCCAATTGAAACGCAAGTACAACACCAATTGTCATACCTATGATACCAAACAAAATTGTTGCAAATGTAAACGCTTTTGCAACTGAGTAATCGTACTCAATTTGTGCACCGTTTTGCATCAATCTCCTCCTACTAATTTTATATACAAGTCACAAAAATGTCACTCATTGCGGTAATCATAGCTAAGCAAAACTTAAAATCAACAAAAAAATTAACGAATAATTAACAAATAAAATACTATTTTTATTATAATTTGTACTTATAAAACAAGATACTTTCTATCTTATTTTATACCTTTTAATATCTGCTGAGTCTCTCTTTGCATTGTTTTTTCTTTAAGATCTTCTCTTTTATCATGGAGCTTTTTACCTTGAGCCGTTGCTACTTCAACCTTTATCATATTTTTATCATTAAAATATAATTTGGTAGCAATTAAAGTTATTCCATCTTTGGTAACTTTTGAATATAGTTTTGCAATTTGTTTAGCATGTAAAAGAAGTTTTCTATCTTTTTTTTCATCTGGTCTATATGTTGTATGAGTTGTACTTAAATGTGAAATATGCATATTTAAAATGAAAACTTCACCTTTTATTATTCGCACAAATGAATCTTTTAAATTAATTCTTCCATCTCTTATAGCTTTTACTTCACTACCTTCAAGCATAATTCCAGCTTCTAAAGTATCTAAAATTGTAAAATCATGAAATGCTTTTCTGTTTTTAAAAACTAAATTTCTTTTTGTATCTTTATTATTTGCCATCGTTTACCTTAAAAAATGAACTTCCACTTCCACTAAAATACCAACCCTCTTTTGCGTACTCTTTTAATTCAGAATATACACTAATTGCTGGTTCAAATAAATCATTAGCTTCTTTTATATCAGAATTATTTAAAATTTCAGTTGATTTCATTTTTAATAATTTATTTGCATCTTTATTTGAAATTTGCTTATAAAAATTTTCTCTAAAAACTTTAAAGATTTCACCTGTATTACACTTAATTTTAGGGGTTACTGTTTCTATATCTAATATCTCTTCATCAAACTTCTCAACTATCTCTCCAATTCCAGTTACATTTGCACTATCATATTCATAAACAAAAAAAGGAACATCTGCACCAATATTCACGGCTATTTTACATAAGTCATCTTTTGATAAATTAAGATTACAATATCTGTTAGTCATAATCAAAAATGTTGCAGCATTTGAACTTCCACCACCTAATCCTGCAAACTCTGGAATATTCTTTTCTATCTTTACACTATAATTTCTAAAAAATTCTTCAACACCATCATATTTTTCTAATAATTTGTATGCTTTATATACAGTATTTGTTTCCATTTTGCAACCAAAACTTCCTATAATGTCAAAAGCTTTCCTGCTAGATTTAATAAATGAGACAGTATCATACAAACTATGTACTCTAACAAATCTTGATACAAGTTCATGGTACGAGTCTCTTTTATTTGATATCTTTAAAAAAATATTCACCTTTGCATAAGATTTTTCACTCATTTCAATCATGCTTTAAGTACCTTATTTAATAAATATTTCACATCCATATCTTCTATTTCAATAATACTAAAAAATTTATCCATAATAATCAAGTATTTCCCATTCTCTTTTTTTTCTAAATAATCTATTGAGATTTTTTTCCCAGTATCTAGCCATTCTGTTGTGCCAAAATATTTGTTAAGAGGTAAATCTATATAATCAAGAGGATTTAAATCCTTTTCATTATCAAAGAAAAATGCACCCTCATTTATTCTCTCTAAATATGACAATGTTCCTACTGTATTTAGTTTTTCTAATAATATCTGAGCAAACGATCTAATATAAGAACCCTCACTAACAGTTGTTTCAATTGTAATAAAAGGATGTCTATATGATATAAATTTTGTATCATAAATATTCATTTTACATTTATCAAGTTCAACTTCATGACCTTGTCTGGCTAATTCATAAGCTCGAACACCATCTATTTTTTTTGCTGAAAATTTTGGTGGAATATATTCTAGTTCACCCACTAATGAATTTAATTGGGATTTTATATCTTCTTCATTGATTTTTTCAACTAAATCTACACTTATTACTTTTTCAATATCAAAAGACTCAGATTGGGCACCTAACCATACAACTGCTCTATATGTTTTTGGAGTTTTTTTTAGATATTTAAAAAGTTTTGAGTATTGACCAAAGGCAACAATTAAACACCCTTTTGCAAAAGGATCAAGAGTTCCACTAAAGCCAGCTTTTTTATTTTTATATTTTTTCTTAATTTTTGTTAAATAAAAATTTGAACTAATAAACAGAGGTTTATTTACTACTATCAATTTATTGATTGATTCTTTATCATAAAATCTTTTTTGCAAGTTTAATCCAATTATGCTTTTTGAACAAATGAAGATAATATATCTCTATGTGTTCCGCCAAAATTTATTGTTAATTTATAATCCTTGCCAGCATTTGTAGCTTTAATTACTCTTCCCATTCCAAAAATCTTATGTTGAACAAGATCGCCTTTTTTAAAGCCAGATTGTTTTTCAATAGTTAAACTTCCTTTAATAAGTCCGCTTTCACTTAAAAATCTACTTTTTGTAAGCATTGTTCTTTTCCCTTTATAAAATCGTGAATGTACAAATGATAAAGTCAAGTTATCCATAGCTCTAGTAATTGCCACATAACCTAATCTTCTTTCCTCTTCTAAATCACAACCATCACCTGTAATTGGGAAAAATCCTTCTTCAAAACCAATTATAAAAAGTTTTTTAAATTCTAAACCTTTTGAAGCGTGAATACTCATCATTGAAACCGCTTCTCCATTATATTCATCGCTTTCACTTTCAAGTGCAATTTCATTTAAAAAATCTTTTAAATCTAAGTGTGGATTTTGGATAAAATAGTCTCTAATATATCCATAAAACTCGTCAATATTTGCTTGTCTCTCATATCCATCAGGAAGATTATCATATGAAGCTCTATAATCAAAAGTTTCTTCAAAACTATCAAAAAATTTCATTTTAGATTCTGTTAATAACTCTTTTAAATCTAAAATAGAAGCTTCAAAAACCTTTAGTGTTCTTGCATTCTTTTTACCTACAATTGAACATATTTCATCAGAATCAAGTTGTTGAATCAAATCAAAAATTGATTTACCACTCTCTATTGATTTAGCTTCAAGTTTATCAATAGTTGTTTTACCAATTCCACGTTTTGGTTTATTTATTACTCTTTTTATTGAAAAGTTATCATTTGCATTTGTTAAAATTCTAAAATATGCGATTAAATCTTTAATTTCTGTTCTTTCGTAGAATTTCATTCCGCCAACTAATTTATAGTTTAAACCAGCTTTATTAAATCCTTCTTCTAAAGATCTTGATAAGGCATTTACTCTAAATAAAATAGCTATATTTTTTGCACTAGTTCCATTATCAATTAATTGTTTAATATCTTCAATTATCTTTCTTGTCTCTTCATTCTCATCTTGTGATTCATAAATTCTAATTGAATCACCCTTTTGTCTTGTTCCAATTAATTTTTTACCAAGTCTATCACGATTATGTTCTATTAACTGATTTGCATGATTTAAGATTGTGTCTGTTGATCTATAATTTTCTTCAAGTTTAACTACATTTGTATTCTCAAAATGTTCTGAGAAATTTAAAATATTTTTTATGGTAGCTCCACGCCAACCATAAATAGATTGGTCATCATCACCAACAACACAAAGATTATTGTGACTTGAGCATAATAATCTTAAAAGTCTATATTGAAGTTCATTTGTATCTTGGTACTCATCAACCATTATATATTGGTATTTTTGGCTAATTTCATTTGCAAGTTTTTCATTTTTACTTAATATTCTATATGGAAGTAAGAGTAAATCATCAAAATCTACAAGATTATTTTTTTCTAAATATGCTTCGTATTTTTCATAAATTTCTGCAATTTGTTGGTAAAGTTTTAATTGAGCTGCGCTTTTTGCTTCACTTGGAGTTAAAAGTGAATTTTTATATCTTGAAATTTCTGCAACCAATAAAGATGTTGTAATCTCTTTATCAATTGATTTTATAATTCTTTTTTTATCATCTGTATCAATTATAATAAAGTTGTTTTTTCGATTTAGTTCACTCATGTGGAATTTTAGAAATAGAAGTCCAAATTTATGAAAAGTGCATAAAAGAGGAGGAGTATTTATCATCGATGAATCAAGCATTGAAAAGGCTCTTTCTCTCATTTCACTTGCTGCTTTATTAGTAAAAGTAAGAGTTAATATTGACCGAGGGTCTATACCAATTGATATTAAGAAGGCCAACCTAGTGGTTATGGTTTTTGTTTTACCAGAGCCAGCACCAGCTAATATTAGCATTGGGCCATCTATGTGTTGTGCAGCAGTTTTTTGCGATTCATTTAGCGATGATAATAAATTTTCAGACATTTTTTCTCCAATAGTATACTATTATATCATATATTAAATAAATTCATTATTGCTCTTAATTATTCTATATATAAATAAATGTTATTATAATCATAATTTATTTTATGGAGGTTATGATGCTTAACGATTTTGCAAAACTAGAAACTTTTCTTACTGTTGTTAGAGAAAAGTCCTTTTCTAAAGCTTCAGCAAAACTTGGTATTTCGCAACCTGCTGTTACACAACAAATGAAATTTATAGAAGATTATTTAGATGTCCAAGTAGTTGACCGAAAAAAGAATGGTATTAGACTTACCAAAGAGGGTCAAATGCTCTATGCCATAGCTTTAAAAATAGAAAAATGTGTTGCAAATGGTGAAAAAGAGTTATTAAAAATTATGAATAAAAATGTTACTTTTGTTTTTGGAGCCTCATTTATTATTGGAAATTATATATTGCCAAGATTTTTAAACAATTTAAAAGAAAATATTCATAATGATGTTTCAATAAATGTGTCAGTTTCACATGAAGCAATTGAAGATTTATTAGATAAAAAAATTGACATAGCATTAGTTGAAAATTATGTGCCAAATGAAGATATTATTTATAGGGAATGGATGGAAGATGAAATTGTAATTTTTTCTAATCAAAAATTACCTGTAAAAGCAAAAGCTGAAGATTTATTATCTTATAAATGGGTATGTAGAAATCCTGAATCAAATACAAGATTACTTTTTAAAGAGTGTTTAGAAAAAGCAAATTATCCTGATTGTGATACATTTAATGTTACTAGTGAAGTAACAAGTGCAACTACAATTGTTCAAACTGTTTTACATTCTGATAAAAATACAATGCCTACTGTTTCAATTGTTTCAAGAAATGCAATTGAATCATTACTAAAAGCAGGTGCATTATATGAATCAAAAATCGGTAATCAAAAGATGATAAGAAAGTTATATATTGCTTATAGAAAAGATAGAAAACATGATGCATTTATTGAAAATGTAGTTGACTATCTACTTAAAATTAAATAATACTAGGATTTTTCCTAGTATTATTTTCAATAATTAAATCCCTCTTTTTCTAAAGCCAACCTAATATTTTTCATTTGAGTATGTTTATCTCTGCACCAATCTGGTGACAATAGTGTACTATCATCAATTCCTGCAGTTATTCTTTGAACAGAGATATTAGAGGGTAGATTTATAATTGATTTAACAACTGTATCAATATAAAGTTCTTCACTTATTGGTGTAAATTTACCTTTTTTAAACTCATTTGTAAGTAGTGTATTTTTAACCACATACAAAGGATGAAATTTAATTGAATCTACATTTAATTCAACAGTTTGTTTAAATGTCTCAAGCATCATTTCTTGAGTTTCATCTGGTAATCCATAAATCAAATGTCCACAAACATTTAATCCTTTTTCTTTACTTCTTTTTATCCAATATTTCATATTAGAAGAAGTATCACCACGATTAACTCTCACTAAAGTCTCATCATAAAAAGATTGGATTCCATACTCAACCCAAATCTCTTTTGTTTTAGATAAATCAACTAGATAATCTAAAATCTCTTCAGTAACACAATCTGTTCTAGTTCCAATACTAAGTCCAATTACATTATCAAAACTTAATGCTTTTTCATATAAAGCTTTTAAAGTAGCAATTGGAGCATAAGTATTTGTAAAAGATTGGAAATAAACAATAAACTTTTTAGTTCCAAATTTATTTTCAAGTCTTTTTTTTGTAGCTAAAAATTGCATCTCTAATTGTTTTAATTGATTATCTAAATAAGGATTTTCATTGATTTTAGGATTTAACTTAAACTTAGTTTTTTTCTCTTGCAGATTTGGAGAAAAGGAGTCATTTTCGCAGAATGAACATCCTCCCTTTGCCACAGTTCCATCAATATTTGGACATGTAAATCCAGATATAGAAATTGGAACTTTATAAACTTTCTCGCCAAATTTATCTTTTAAATATCTTCCGATAGTTAATACGTTTTTTAATTCACTCATTCTACTCTTTTACGAAATAGTCCCCATTAAAACTCTCTAGGGCATAATTTCTATCATTTCCAATAGCGTTTACTAAATCTTCAACAGATAAATATTCTAAACTATCAGCTTCTATATATTTACAAACTTCTTCTTTACTCATATTATTTGAGATTAACTCTTCTTTATGTGGTGTATCAATACCATAATAACATGGATATTTAATTTCAGGACTTGCAACTCTAAAGTGAACCTCTTTAGCACCTGCTTCTTTTAATATTTTTACGATTCTTTTTGAAGTAGTTCCTCTTACAATTGAATCATCAATTACAAGTAATGATTTACCTTCAATTAAAGATCTCATTGGTGAAAGTTTCATTTTAACTTTTAAATCTCTCATCTCTTGAGTTGGTTCAATAAATGTTCTTCCAATATAGTGATTTCTAATAATTCCATACTCAAAAGGGATTCCACTTTCTGCCGCATATCCAAGAGCTGCAGGAACTCCTGAATCTGGAACAGGAATAACCATATCAACTTTAATATTCTTATTTTTATCATTTAAAGCTAATGCTTTACCCATGTTTTCTCTAGTTCTATATACGTTTTTACCATCAATTACAGAATCAGGTCTTGCAAAATAAACATATTCAAATGCACATGGTCTATATTCAGGTTCAAATAATTGTATTGATTCTGGCTCTTGATTTTCACTAAAAATTAACATTTCACCAGGTCTAATATCTCTAATAAATTCAGCATCAACTAAATCAAAAGCACAAGTTTCACTTGCAACTATATATCCACCACTTTTTAATTTACCTAATGATAATGGTCTAATTCCATATCTATCTCTAATAACAAATTGTTTAGCTCTACTTTGAACAATAAAACAATATGCACCAATTGTTCTTTGTAATGCTTCTTTAATTCTATCTCTCAATCTATCTTTTGTATTTTTAGCAATCAAATGAATTAAATTTTCAGTATCCATTCCTGTTTGGAAAATTGCACCTCTATCAATTAAATCTTGTCTAACTTCATCTTTGTTAATTAGATTCCCATTATGAACTATAGAGATTTCACCAAGTTTATATTTAGCATAAACAGGTTGAGCATCTAAAATAGAATCCCCACCAGCTGTTGAATATCTATTATGACCTATTGCCATATTACCTTTTAAATATTTTAATGCCTCATCTGTAAATACTTCAGAAACTAAACCTCTATCTTTTTTTGTATAGATTTTTCCATCACAAGATGATGAGATACCTGTAGCTTCTTGACCTCTGTGTTGCATTGCAAACAAAGCAACCGAGGCTAACCTTGCTGCATTATCATTACCGTAAATTCCAACTATTGCGCACATATTTGATTTTCCTTATAGACCTAAAGCGTCATTGATTGAGTATAATTTTGCATCTTTTCCAATTATCCATTTTGCAACTTTAATTGCACCTCTTGAAAAAGTATTTCTAGCCGTTGCTGTGTGATTTAATTCTAAAAATTCTCCATCATTATACAATCCAACTGTATGCCGACCTACAATATCTCCACCTCTTAAAGCCATAACTGCTATTTCATCTTTAGTTCTAGCACCGATATTTCCATCTCGTCCTGAGATTCTCACATCATCTAAATCTAAATCTCTTGCACTTGCAGCATGTTCAGCTAAAGTTAAAGCTGTTCCAGAAGGTGAATCAACTTTATGTCTATGGTGTTGTTCAACAATCTCAATATCAAAATCTCTTAATGTTTTAGAAGCAAGTGCTACTAATTTATTTAAAACGGCAACTCCTAAACTCATATTAGTTGCATATAAAATAGGTACAATTTTACTAGCTTCTAGCAACAAATTTTGCTGATGCTTATTAAATCCAGTAGTTGCAATAATAAGAGGTTTTCTTCCTCCATTTTCAACAACTTCTGTTAAAAGTGCTTCAGTTGCAGCTGGTGCACTAAAATCAATAATAACATCTGAAGAATCAAATAATACTTTCATATCATTTGTCACAATTGTATCAGCTGCTAAATTTTTTACTAATTTACCATTTACATGTACTACTGACGCTCTTGCTTCACTATCATTTGCTAAATCATCAATTAATAATGACCCAACTCTTCCTGTACTACCTAAAATACCTATTTTAATCATTTTAAAAACTTTCCCCTTATCCTAAATATTCAATAATATTAACAGCAGCCGTTGCCCCATCACCAGCAGCACAAACTACTTGTTTTGGAGCATCAATTCTAATATCACCTGCTGCATAAAGTCCAGCAACTGATGTTCTCATTCTTAAATCAACAATAACTTCACCTGCTTCATTTAAATCACATAAATATGAACCATCTTCTTGTTTTAAAGGAGCATTTAAAACATCTCGTCCAACAAAAACAAAAACACCTGGAGTTGGTAAATCTCTGATTTCACCAGTTTCTCTGTGTTTTACTTTTATACCTTGAACTCCACTCATGTCACCATAAACTTCTTCAACAGTAACATTTGTAACTTCTTCAATATTTTCAGCGTGTTTCATATGTTCAATTGTACTTGGTGCTGCTCTATATGTATCACGTCTGTGAACTAAATAAACTTTTGAACACATTTTTGATAAATAAACAGCCTCTTCAATAGCAGAATCTCCACCACCAATTACTGTTACTTCTTTTCCTCTATAGAAAAATCCATCACAAGTTGCACAAGTAGAAACACCTTTACCAAAAAATTCATTTTCACCTTTAAATCCAGCTCTTTTAGGAACAGAACCAGTTGCTATTAAAACTGTTTTTGCTTGAAACTCTTTTTTATCATTTGTAGTTAATGTAAAAACATCTCCAGATTTTGTAACTCTATCAATTTGAGCCATTTCATGTTTTAAACCAAATCTTTGACATTGTTCTGGCCAATTTGCCATTAAATCCATTCCTGAAACAACTTCTACTTGTCCTGGATAATTTTCAATTTCAGATGAACTTGTAATTTGTCCTCCAGGCATTCCCATTTCAAACATAATTACATTTTTTAATCCACCTCTAGTTGCATACAAACCAGCTGTTAATCCAGCAGGTCCTCCACCAATAATTGCTAAATCTAACATATTAAATCCTTGTTTTTTATTAAATAATCCATAGTATTTTTTGAAGCGTTAATAATACAAAAATATTTGTAAGTTATAGGTTAAACGCAATACTAAATATTAAAGATAAACTTTATCATTTAATATTTTATATCCTCATTAAATTTGAAAAAATATTTGAAATAAAAAAAGGGAGAAGTTTTCACTTCTCCCTTTTATAAAATCTTTTATAGTTTATATTATAATAATGAATTGATTTTATCAGTAAATGCTTGTTTAGAAGAAGCACCAACCATAGTTTCAACAACTTCACCATTTTTCATAAATAAAATTGTAGGAATTGATCTAATTCCATATTTAACTGCTAAATCTTGTTCTTCGTCAGTATTAACTTTACAAATATTAGCTTTACCTTCAAAATCTCCTGCTAATTCTTCAATTACTGGAGCAATCATTCTACAAGGTCCACACCAAGGAGCCCAAAAGTCTACCATTGATACACCATTTTTTGTAACTTCTTCAAAATTTGCAGGAGTTAGTTCAATATATTTTCCCATTTTATTTCCTTTTTATTAATTGTAAATTTCATTTTTATTTAATTATATTTATATGTATAAATAAATCTAAATCATTATAACTTGACGAAACTTAAATTTAGTTTTACATTTTTTAACTTTTTACTAATCAAGGCTAAATAATTTTTTTGTTAAAATAAGAGAATTTAATTTAAAATGGATAATTTTATGGATATCAGAAAAGAATATTTAGAGTTTTTTAAAAGTAAAGGTCATGATGTAATTTCATCAATGCCACTAGTTCCAGATGATCCTACATTAATGTTTACAAATGCTGGAATGGTTCAATTTAAAGATATTTTTACAGGTGCAATTCCAAGACCTGCTAATCCAACAGCAACTTCTTGTCAATTATGCGTACGTGCAGGTGGAAAACATAATGACTTAGAAAATGTTGGTTATACAGCACGTCACCATACACTTTTTGAGATGTTAGGTAATTTCTCTTTTGGAGATTATTTTAAAGAGGATGCTATAGCTTATGCTTGGGAATTTATCACTGTTAATTTAGCTCTTCCAATTGAAAAACTATGGGTAACAGTTCATGATAATGATGACGAAGCATTTAATATTTGGACAAAATATATAGACTCTTCAAGAATCATAAGATTTGGAGATAAAGATAATTTCTGGGCAATGGGCGACACAGGAGCTTGTGGACCTTGTAGTGAAATTTTCTATGATCAAGGTGAAGAACACTTCAATACTCCTGAAGATAAAATGGGTGGAGATGGTGATAGATTCTTAGAAATCTGGAACTTAGTATTTATGCAATATGAAAGAACTGCTGATGGAAAATTAAATCCATTACCAAAACCTTCAATTGATACAGGGATGGGTCTTGAAAGAGTTATCGCAATTAAGGAAGGTGTTTTAAATAACTTTGATTCATCAAACTTTAAACCAATTATTGAAAAAATTGAAGAACTTGCTGGTAAAAAAGCAACTTCTGAAAATATTGGTTCATACAGAGTAATTGCTGACCATTTAAGAGCTACATCATTTATGTTATCGCAAGGTATTCTTTTTGGAAATGAAGGAAGACCTTACGTTTTAAGAAGAATTCTAAGACGAGCAGTTAGACATGGTTACCTTTTAGGATTTAGAAAACCATTTATGGCAAAACTTCTTGATACATTAATTTCTATTTTAGGTGGACACTATACAGAATTAGCTGAAAAGCAAAATTTCATAAAAGAGCAATTAACACTTGAAGAAGATAGATTCTTTAAAACTATTGATTTAGGAATGTCTTTATTTAATGATGAATTAGCAAATACAAAAGAAATTTTCTCAGGTGAAGTAGCATTTAAATTATATGATACTTATGGATTCCCTTTAGATTTAACTGAAGATATGTTAAGAGATAGAGATTTAAAAGTTGATTTAGAAAAATTTGATGAATTAATGAGTGCACAAAAAGCAATGGCAAAAGCAGCTTGGAAAGGTAGTGGAGACACTGCAAATGAAGGTGATTTTAAACAATTAATTGAAAAATATGGAATAAATGAATTTGTTGGTTATGACAATGTTACTTACAAATCAAAAATTTTAGCTCTATTGGATGAACATTTTAAAGAAGTGAAAACTTTAGAAAAAAACTCTACTGGTTGGGTTATGTTAGACAAAACTCCATTTTATGCAACAAGTGGTGGACAAACTGGTGATATTGGTGCATTAGAAAACAATAAACATGTTGCAATTATTAAAGAGACTTCTAAATTTCATGGTTTAAATCTTTCAAAAGTAAAAGTTGAACATGATACTTTAAGTCAAGGTGAAATAGTTGATGCAGTTGTTGTAAATAGATATGAAATTACAAAACATCACAGTGCTACGCACCTTTTACAAAGTGCACTTAGAATGGTTTTAGGTGAAACAGTTTCTCAAGCTGGGTCTTTAAATGAATCAAATAGATTAAGATTTGACTTTACATATCCAAAAGCAATGACTACAGCTCAAATTGATGAAGTTGAAGATTTGGTTAACACAATGATTGCAAGAGGAATTGCAGGAAATGTAGATGAATTACCAATTGAAGAAGCAAAAAACAAAGGTGCTATTGCTATGTTTGGCGAAAAATATGGTGATATGGTTAGAGTTGTAAGCTTTAGTGATGTTTCTGTTGAATTTTGTGGTGGAACTCATGTAAGAAATACAGCTGACATTGGAAGCTTTTATATTGTAAAAGAATCAGGTGTAAGTGCAGGTGTAAGAAGAATAGAAGCTGTTTGTGGAACTGCTGCTATTGCTTATACTAAAGAAATTATCACAGCAATGAATGACATTAAAGCTGAAATTAAAAACAACGATGTAATTGCTGGAATTAAAAAATTAAAAGAACAAATCAAAGATTTAAAAAAAGAAGTTGAAACAGCGCAGAGTCAAACATCTGCACCAATTAGTGAAGAGATGATTGGTGATACAAAAGTTGTTGTAGCTGTTATTGAAAATGGTGATTTGAAAAAAATTGTTGATGATTTAAAAAATTCTAATGAAAAACTAGCAGTTTTATTACTTCAAGCAAAAGATGACAAAGTATTAATTGTTGCAGGAAGTAAAAATACAAATATCAAAGCTGGTGAGTGGATTAAAAATATTGCTCCAATTGTAGGTGGTGGTGGAGGTGGAAGACCTGACTTCGCTCAAGCTGGTGGAAAAGATGTAACAAAAGTTGAAGATGCAAAAGTTGCTGCTTTAACTTATGCTAAAGAAAATTTGTAGGAAATAGTGTTGATTGATTTTTTCAAAAGTTATTCTTCAATAATTGTTTTTTTACATGTAATATCTGCAGTAATTTGGGTAGGAGGAATGATAGCAATTAGATTTGCTGTTCATTACTCTATGCAAAATATTGAAGATCCAAAAATAAAACTCTCACATACTTTAGAAAATCTAAAAAGATTTTTTAATATGGTAATTCCTGCAATTGCTACACTTTTAATTACAGCTATTATAATGATAATTGCTTTAGGATTTAAAGGAACAGAACTTTATAGTATTGTGATTATTAAAGAGAGTATTTGGTTCTTAATGACAATAATTTTTATAACAATCTATATAAAAAGAAACAAAGCACAAAAAGCTTTTGATAGTGGTGATTTTACAAGTACAAAAAATGGCCTACTTCCAATAGCAACTTATTTTATACCTATAAATATAGCTTTAGGATTAATTGCTATATTTTTAGGAATAACTCTTAGAGGATTTTAAAATCCTCTAACCTTTATTTAATTAGTGATTAAATAGTTTTCTATTTTTATAAGTAACTACAGCAACTATAAGTAAAATAATTACAAAACAATAAATCATAACATCCCAACCAAAATACTTATATATTATAGATGGCAAAAATGAACCTGTTGCACCACCTATATAATAAAAACTCAAATACATTCCAGAAGTTAATGATTTTTGAGAAGACTTCATAGAATTTGCAAGTCCAGTAGAAACCGTATGAACAGTAAACATTCCAATACAAAATAAAAATAATAAAACAAAAAGATAAACTATATTTTCTGTTACTAAAAATATCAAAATAAAAAGAAAAAAGGAAATAGAAACTATCATTGTATTTAATTCATTTTTAAAGAAATTTACAATTCTCTTTGATGATAAAGATACAAGAATTCCCATACCATATCCTAAGTATAAAAGACTAATTTGAAACTCATTAGCAGAATCTGAAATATCTTTTACTCTAAATGGTAAAATATTTAACACTCCACCAAAAACAAAAAACATACAAAACATTATAAAATAAATTAATGCAAATCTTTTATCTTTTAAAATATTCGTAATATCATTCAATTTTGGTTTTACAAGTTTTGCATCTCCCTCAAAGGAGAGCTTTTGAATTAAAAATACTGATACAAATAATGCAGCAGATAGTGAATAAAATACATATTCATAAGAAAAATTTGTGGCAATAAAACCAGAAAATAGTCTTCCTACTAATCCACCAAAAACAGTTGATGCCACATAAATTGACATATTAAATTTTATATTCTCTTTATCGATGTTTGCTAAGATACTCATAAGTGCAGTTAAAATTGCAGGAACAACTAAAGCTTCACAAATTCTAAGTGTTAAAAACAATTCATACGATTTTGCCATTCCAAGAAAAATATTTGTAATTAACAATATAATTGAAGAGTATGTTAACATTTTTTTTGCGCATACTTTTTCAAGGATATATCCATAAAAGATTGGAGATATTGCTAGAAATAGCATGATTACAGCTGTAAACTGAGAAGCTTTTATAATAGATATGTCAAACTGTTTAGCTAATAGTGGTTGTAATGGCTGTGTTGCATACATAACAGATAAAACTATTATAATGCAATACACAACGATAAAGAGATTAATTCTCAAAGCCTGACCTATCTGCTGTAAAATAACTATTTAACATATTCATTCTAACTAAGCTATTTGAATAATTTGAATTGAATCTTGGTTTATCTAAGAATTTATTAACATAATTTTTATCAAACTCTTTTATTTTCTCATTAAAATATTTACCATCATAATCAACAATAAATAAATCTTCATATACTGAATATTTATAAATCAAATTCATATAATATTTATCATCAATTAAATAAGTACTAAACTCATAATTTCCATAATCTTTTCTCTCAATAGCTTTCATATTCTGCAATTTTAATGTTGACTTAAATAAATCATCAAAAAATCCTCTTTGCATTCCATTCCATTTACAAGATCTATCTAAATTGATATATTCATAAAATAATTTTCCATATTTTTCTTCTTGATTTAGTGAAATATAAGAGAAATTTGTACAAGAATCATAGGTATAGATTTTTTTATTATTTCCGAAATTTTCAATTTTATCAATAGAATTATTTTCTAGATAAGAACAACCAACCAGTAGTAAAAGCAAAGATAAATATATAATATTTTTCATATTCAGATCCTTTATTTTTATGGTTATATTATACAGCTAAGAGGTTAAAACTTGACATATCTTTTTTATTTTAATATGATAAAAATTGAAAACCATAATGTAAAAGGTATTTAGTGTGATTAAGTGCATAAAAAACTTCTTACTATTTCTCATTCCATTATTTATAATAACGGGTTGTTCATCTAAGTTTGGTAATGATAATTCGAATTTATCTTACAAACAAAATAATGGTGATATGTTCCAAAGTGCTTCATTAGAAAACATGATAGAACAAAGAAATTTAAGATTTCAAAAGTACAAAAATCTAACTAAATTAAAGAAACCATTTGATTCATTAAATAGTCATGCAGATTATCAAAATGATAGAATGGATTTAGACCTTGAACTATTTGACTTTTATAGTGAATGGGAAGGTGTTGGCTACAAACTTGGTGGTGATTCAAAGAATGGAATTGATTGCTCTGGTTTCATTCAGAAAGCCTTCAAAGAAAAGTTTGACATGACAATGCCTAGAACCACTCAAATGCAATCGCAATTGGGAAGAGAAATAGACAAAAGTGAACTTAAGAGTGGAGATTTGGTATTTTTTAGAACAGGTGACGTGAACCATGTTGGTGTCTACCTAGAAGATGGGATGTTTATCCATGCTTCAACGAAAAATGGCGTAACTATATCCGAGTTAGATAATTCTTATTTTAGCAAAAGCTATTGGAAAGCTCAAAGAGTTATAGATTAAATTTTATTATAAAAGGAGAATTAGTGATAAAGAAGACTTTTATACTTCTACCAACTATATTATTACTTACAGCTTGTACAGGTAATAAGAACCTTCAAATGGAAGAGAACAATAAGATCAATGACAAAAGTAGTTTAAATGCTTCAAATGTTTCATATAATGATTATAAATCATCTTATGGCTCAGAAAATGATAAACTAAAAAATAGACCTCATTTAAAATATGAACCTACTATTAGTAAAAAAGATTATGAAAGATTAACTTTCAATAATAATGAAAATGAAAAAATCGAATCATCAACACCAAATAATCTTACAAAAAAACAAGTTTTTATGGATTTTTATAATGATTGGAAAAATGTAAGATATAAGATGGGTGGAACTTCAAGAACAGGAATTGATTGTTCAGGTTTTACTCAAAAAGCATTTAAAGAAAAATTTGGTATTGAATTACCAAGAACAACTTTAACACAAGTAAAAGTTGGTGTTGAAGTAAAAAAATCTGACCTTAAAATGGGTGATTTAGTTTTCTTTAAAACAAGTAAAGTAAATAAACATGTAGGAATTTACATGGGGAATGGAAGTTTTTTACACTCTTCGATTAAGGGGATTCAATTTACTGAATTAGATAAACCTTTTTACAAAGGTACTTATTGGACTGCTAGAAGAATTATAAATTAATTCTTCTAAAACCCACCATAAATAATCAAAGCAATAGGTATATAAATTACTGAAATTAATGTACTTAAAAGAACTGTAAAAGAAGCTTTTTCAGGTCTTGCTTTTAATAATACAGCTAATGTTACAGTATTTCCTGCAAGTGGTACCACTGAAAACAAAAATAGCACCTTGTAAATCTCTTCACTTAAAAAACCTACAAAATTTTTATCCACAAAAATAATAAGTAGTATTGCTGCTGGCCAAAAAATAAATTTATAAAAATATGCAACTTTAAGATATTTTATATCTGCATCAGCTTTTAGATTAAACCCCTTCATTCCCATACCAAGCATCATCATTCCTAATATTCCATAAGCCCATTTAAAACCTTCAAAATAAGGAATAATAAACTCTGGTGTTCTAAAACCTAAAATATTTAAACTTACACCTGCAATAAAGGCATATAATAGTGGTAATTTAATTACTTTCATTATAGATTGACGTGCTGTAAAACTTCCCTTTGCAGTTACATAAAAACCTGTTGTATTTTCGTATAAAAGAGAAGCTAATGTTGCAAAAATAAAGATATTTGCAGATTGGGGACTTAATAAAATCATTGCTAATGGAATACCAAAATATCCAGTATTTCCAGTTCCACAAGTAAAAGCTAAAGTATTAATACTTGCATCATTCCAATCATTTTTGTATCTTCTTAATATATAAAAAGCAATGCTTGTTCCAAAAAAGAAAACGAATAATGGAAGGAAAACTAATTGTAGATTTATTTCAATAGAGAGTGTTGCAAAAAGAATTACAATTGGTCCTAAAATATAAATAAGAAGTGTTGCTATAAAATCCCGTTTAACCTTGAAATATCTTGTTAAAATATATCCGATTGCAATGTTTAGATATAAAGGTGAGATTTTACCTAATAAAATAAGAAATAGATTCATATGAAGTCACTTAAAATAATTTAGGCTAATTGTAACTAATAATGATAAAAATAAAGTAAATACGCAGATTTATAGATTTAGGAAGCAGAAAGGATATAAATGACTATGTATTTACAATATTTGAAATAATTTTATTAGAAACAAATGATAATTGTATGATTTTTTATAGACCTAAATAATTTGATAACAAAAATAGAAAAAAAGTACAAATTAAATACATTTTAAAAGCATAAAAAACATTTAATCTAAAAATCTCTTTTGCTTCAAAATTATATCTAGCAACAATAGTTAAATTCAAACCTGAAAATGGAGATGTTGAAACAGTTGTTGACCAAGCCATTAAAAAAGTAATTGCTAATAAAGTATGATTTACTCCACTTAAAAAATCTCCAATTATTGCGATTGTAATAATTGGATGAATTCCCACAAAAGCTAATATAATAAAAATTAAAAGTAATATAGATGCAATTTGCCAATCAAAAACTTTAAATGGTAAATCTAAATTCAAACCCATTAATATTGAACTAATAGAAATACCAAACATTCCAGCAACTAAAAAGAGTGATAATTCTGTTTTCATTCTTGGTAATTCATCAATAACATGTGTATTAAATTTAGAAATTGCTTCTTTGAAGCCTTTTTTTATAGGTAAAATTATCAATGTCATTAAAATTGAATAGCTTGAAATAAGAACAATTACTTTTATTTCTGAATGAAAATGATTTGTAACTAAAACCAATAAAGATAGAACAAATGGCAAATACAAACTCTCAAAAGATAAAGGATAACCAGAAAATTCTTCTATATTAAACTCTTTATTTTTCGCTACTTCATAATATGTAAGAAAAAAAGAGAATAAAGCTAACACTATTCCATTTAATAAAATTATTGATGTGTTTAATTTAGGTGCATAAGTAATAGCTGCTGCGAATGCCACAAAAAATGGAGACCAATATGCATCACTTGCAAATGCTCTTGTTAATAATACAACTTGAGTATTTGTCAAAGGTGCTTTTTTATACATCTTATCTGCAACTAAAATTAAAGAAGATAGATTTATTACTGAACCAAAAAGATGAACACCCAAATATGTTTTTATAAAAGACTCTTTCCCTTTTGGTAATAAAGAGTTTTTCTCTTTTTTTGGAGTTGCTATTAATCTTAAAAATCCAACTCCAATTAACAATGTTAATAGATATTGGTTTACTGTAAATACTTTTATCAAATCAATTTTAAAAGCATTAAAATAAGAAAAAGCAAAGGCAAAAAGACTCAATACCAATAAAATAAGAAGAATCTTTTTATTTCTTAAACCTGAAAATAGAATCAAAAAGGAAATCCAAGCTAAAATTCCAGAAGCTATTAAAAAATCTTTGCTAAAAAAATATGCATACAAAGTACATAAAAAAGAGGAAAAAATTAATCTTTTAAAATTATTCTGACTTTCAGGATATGTTGGAAAATGATAATTTATCATAAAAAATA
>JBBRXF010000009.1:0-55873 GCA_038248665.1 Campylobacterales bacterium
ACAAAACTCATTTTTAAACAAATAGCACTAATTACTGGAATTATCATAAGTGCTCCAATAAGTAAAGCACCAATTATTTTTATAGAAATTGCTACAAGTGCACCAATGAGAGTTGTAAATAGTAAATTTATTAGTTTTACATTTATACCACTTGAAATTGCTAAATCTTCATTAAAAGAGATAAGTAATAATTTTTGATAAAAAATAGCAATAAAAATCATTGATATAAGCGAAAATAGTATGATAGTTATAATATCTTCATCTGTTACAGCAACAATAGAACCAAATAAATAATCAAATAAAGAGTTTGTAAAACTATTAGATAAAGATACTATTATTATTGAAATTGCCAAAGATCCTGATAAAAATATTGACAATATTGAATCTGAGTATAATTTTTTATAACTTTTAACATATTCAATAGAAATAGCAGCAATACAAGAGATAACAATAGCTATATAAATAGAAGAAATATTAAATAAAAATCCAATGGCAACTCCCAATAAAGAGATGTGAGCTAGGGTGTCTGATAACATAGCGTATCTTTTTACAACAACAAAAATGCTAAGCATTGATGCAATTATTGCAATTAAAATTCCTGCTATAAAAGCTCTTATCATAAAATCATATTGAAAAATCTCTATCATTTTAAAACCTGATTAATAGTAAATGTTTTTGTTAAATAGCCTTTTAACGGCTCTAAATGGTGAGTTACAAATAAAATAGTAGTTTTGTTTTTTTCATTTATCTTTTTTAGACAAGAGATAAATTTTTCTTGAGAGATTGTATCAAGACCAATATCTGGCTCATCTAGAATTAAAAGTTTTGGTTTATTTACCAATGCTCTTACTATCATAACTCTTTGTTTTTGGCCACCAGAAAGCTCTGCTATAAGTTTATTTTTTAGATTTGAAATATCAAATTGTTCCATCAAATAAGTGATGTAGTCATTCTCTTCTATAGAAATATTTTTAAAAAAAGAGTTTCTATAAGCAAAGGCTGTTTTAATAATTTCATCAACTGTTGCTGGAAAAATAATATCAATATTTGTTACATTTTGAGGAACATAAGCTATTAGAGTTTTATCAAGAAGTTTGATATAACCGCTACTAATTTCGTATATTCCTAAAAGAAGTTTTATAAAAGTACTTTTTCCACCACCATTTGGACCTAGAATTGCAACAAAATCACCTTCAAAAATATCTAATGAAATATCTTTTAAAACATTTTCAAAACTTAAGTTAGAAACTTCAATAATCCTGTTTTTCATTGATTATTTACAATCCATTGCAGATTTTAATTTTTCTAAATTATCTTCCATTATTTGAAGATAACCATAACCTTTTTTATTTTCATCTTTTGTAATATTTTCAGCAGGTCTTAGAGCATCAGTTTTTACATTTGCTTCTTTTGCAATAGTTTTTGCTACCTTTGGACTTGCAAACTCTTCAAAAAATACAGTATTAATTTTTTCATTTTTAACTAAATTTATTAATTCACTTATTTGTTTTGCAGAAGGTTTATCTTCTGGTGACATACCTGAAACACTATATTGTTTAACTCCATAATCATCTGCAAAATAACCAAATGCATCATGATTTACTAAAATTTTTTTATTAGTACAAGTTGCCATACTTAAATCATATTTTGCTTTTAAGGTATTTATTTTTTCAAGATAATTATTTGCATTTTGTGTATAAAAATCTTTGTTTGCACTATCTTTTTCAATGAATAAATTAGTTATTGCTTGGGTCATTAAAATGTAGTTATTTAGACTAACCCAATAGTGTGGGTCAATATTTGAATGGTTATGTTTATCTCCATGATGATCATGTTTATCCTCTTCGTGTTGAGCATCTTCTGAGATTTCTCTTAATTTTACATGTTCACTCATATCAAAAACTTTATTTTCAATATGTAATGATTTTATTATTTTATCTTTCCATGGTTCCATACCATCACTACTTGTGATAAATAAATCACTTTTTGATAGTTTTGCCATATCCGCTGGACTTGGATCAAATCCATGGGCTTCAACGCCAAATGGAATAAGATTATTCAATTTAATTTTATCGCCACCTATTTCTTTAGCAATACTGTATAGGGGATAAATTGTAGTTGTAACTTTAATATCTGCAAGCGCATTACTTGCAAGAATTAACATTGTAGAGAAACATATTTTTTTTAACATTAAAATCCTTTAATTTATATATGCAACTAAGTTGCAAATTAAAGTATATGCTTAAGCTTCTTAAGTGCAACTTAGTCGCATTTAAAGAAATAATGCTATAATCAAATAAAAAATTAGAGGATAAAAATATGAGTCAACAAATATTTTGGAATGGCAAATTCTCAAAGGCTGATTATTTTTATGGAACAAAACCAAATGAATTTTTAGCATCAAAAATAAAGTTATTTGAAAATCATAAAAAGCTTCTATGTTTAGGTGAGGGTGAGGGAAGAAATGCAATATTTTTTGCCCAAAATGGTTTTGAAGTTAGTGCAATTGATGCTTCTGATGTAGGTTTAGCAAAATTAGATTTAAAAAGTAAAGAAGAGAATTTAGAAATAAAAACTTTTTGTATGGACTTAAATCATTGGGAAGCTAATGAAAAATATGATGTAATCGTAGCTTCATATTTACATATGTATAAAAATGAAAGAGAAGAGTTATTTAAAAAAATAGAGAATTCTTTAAACTTTGATGGTTACTTTGTTGGAGAGTTTTTTTCAACAAAACAGCTAACATATAACAGTGGTGGACCAAAAGATTTAGATTTACTTTACACGATTGAGGATTTTGAAAATCATTTTACTTTATGTAAAAAAAATATCTCAGAAGAGATTGTGACTTTAGATGAGGGAATTGGTCACCAAGGTGAGGCTTGTGTAATTAGAGTTGTTATTCAAAAGATTTAAAATTTAGTTTAACAGCTTTTTAACTACGATTTAAGTACACTATCTAATAATAAATATCAAAAACAATTATAATAAATAATACAGAGAAAAGAATGTTAGAAACAATAAAAAATTTAATAAAAAACAGAGTTTTAATAATTGATGGAGCTATGGGAACACAGCTTCAATTAGCAGACATAAAAAAAGAAGAGTGGATTTATGAAGGTGCTGATTTAGAGGGTTGTAATGAACTTCTAAATTTAACAGCTCCCCATGTTCTTGAAACTATTCATGATGCTTACGCACTTGCTGGTGCTGATTTAATAAGTACAAATACTTTTGGTTCAATGCCTTGGGTTTTAGATGAATATGGGATTGGACAAACATCTTATGAACTTTCAAAATTGGGTGCTGCACTTGTAAAAAAATCTTGTGAAAAATACAGTACACCTGAAAAACCAAGATATGTATTAGGTTCTATTGGTCCTGGAACAAAATTACCATCACTTGGACACATCAAATATGATGAAATGTATGATGGTTACAAAATCATGGCACAAGGTTTAGTTGATGGAGGATGTGACATTTTTTTACTTGAAACTTGCCAAGATCCATTACAAATAAAAGCTGCACTTCATGCTTTAAATGATACAGCACCACAAGTTCCAATTATGGTATCGGTTACTATTGAAATGTCAGGAACAATGCTAATTGGCACAGATGCGCTAACAATTGCAGCTATTATGGCACCATTTAATATTTTATCTTTAGGATTTAACTGTGGAACTGGACCAAAACAAGTTCATAAACATGTAAAAACTTTAAGTGAAGTTTGTAAGTTCCCAATTTCAGTTCACTCAAATGCTGGACTTCCTCAAAATAGAGGAGGAATTACTTACTACCCAATGCAACCTGATGAATTCACAGCTTTACAAGTTGAGTTTTTAAAAATCAATGGAGTTTCATTTTTAGGTGGTTGTTGTGGAACTACACCTGAACATATAAAAGCATTGGCAAAAGCTGTTGAGGGTGCTATCCCTTTAAAATCTTGCGGATTTTTAAAAGCATCATTAGCTTCACTTTTTGGAACAGTTCCTCTAAAACAAGAGCCAGCACCTCTACTTATTGGTGAGCGTTCAAATGCAACTGGTTCAAAAGCTTTTAGAGAGTTATTAAAAGCTAATGATTATGAGGGAACGTTAAGTGTTGGGCAACAACAAGTTCGAGCTGGTGCTCACGTAATTGATGTTTCTGTTGGATTTGCTGGACGGGATGAGAGAAAAGATATGGATGAGGTAACTGCACTTTATTCACAAAAAGTTGCCCTTCCTTTAATGCCTGATTCTACTCAAATTTATGCCTTAGAAGCTGCACTTAAACAAATAGGTGGACGTGCAATTATTAACTCTGTTAACCTTGAAGATGGTGAAGAGAAGTTTGATGCTGTTTGTAAATTAGCTAAAAAATTTGGAGCGGCATTAGTTTGTCTTGTTATTGATGAAGTTGGAATGGCAAAAACAAAAGAAGATAAAATCAGAATTGGGGAAAGAATCTTTGATTTATGTGTAAATAGACATGGTTTTGACCCAGCTGATTTAGTATTTGATATGCTTACATTTACAATTGGTTCAGGTGATGATGAGTATAGAACAGCTGGAATGGAAACAATGGAAGCAATTCGAGAGTTCCAGATTTTACATCCAGAAGTTGGAACTACATTAGGGCTTTCGAATATCTCTTTTGGACTTGATATAAAAGCTAGAATTTATCTGAACTCTATTTATTTAGACCATTGTGTAAGAGCTGGTTTAACATCTGCTATTGTAAATGTTAAACATATTATTCCACTAAATAAAATAAGTGAAGAAGATAGAGCTTCTTGTGATAATTTGATTTTCAATAACCATGAAAATGGTGACCCTTTATTTGCCTTTATTGAACACTTTTCAAATGTTGAAGCTCATGAAGAGCAAACTGATGAAGAGTATCAAAATATGCCAGCACTTGAAAAAGTGCAAAAACTATTACTTGATGGGGATAAAGATAGATTACTTCCACTTGTTGAAGAGTTAAGACATACTATAAAACCTGAAACAATTGTAAATGAGTGGCTAATTGATGGAATGAAAATCATTGGAGAACTTTTTGGTTCAGGACAAATGCAGTTACCTTTTGTTCTTCAAAGTGCTGAAACTATGAAAGCTACTGTTGATGCATTAAATCCATATTTACCAAAAGAAGAAAAAGCAAGTGAAACTACACTAATTTTGGGAACTGTAAAAGGTGATGTTCATGATGTTGGTAAAAATCTAGTAGATATTATTCTTTCAAATAATGGATTTAAAGTTGTAAATGTTGGTATAAAAGCAGGCTTAGATACTTTTGTTGAAAAACTGCAAGAGCACAATGCCCATGCAATTGGAATGAGTGGATTACTTGTAAAATCAACAGCTGTTATGAAAGAAAACCTAGAAGAGCTTCAAAGAATGGGAATAAAAATTCCAGTTCTTCTTGGAGGTGCTGCCTTAACTAAAAACTTTATTGATGAGTATTGCAGACCATATTATGATGGACCAATTTTTTATTGTAGAGATGCTTTTGATGGTGTTGTTTCTATGCAAAGAATTGAAAAGGGTGATGAAAATAATACAGCACTTGCAGCTGATTTAATACAAATTATTGACACAAGTGATAGAGTTGAAGAAGAAGCAGTTGTTATTCCTCCTTATGAAGAGATTCCACTTCCTGAAAAAGGAACTTTTACTTTCCCTCCAATTTGGGACAGAGTTGCAAAAACAGGTGGAAAACTAGATAAAGAACTAATTTTTAAATGGATAAATCATAGAGTTTTATTTAGACAAAGATGGGGATATAAAAGAGGGAAACAAGACTCAACGGCATTTTTAAAATATGAAGAAGAGGTAGTTGAACCAACATATCAGACTTTAAAAGCTGAGTTAATTGATAAAGAGGTATTTGAACCAATCGCTATTTATGCTTATTATCCTTGTATTTCTCATGATAATAAACTTTATATTTTTGATAAAAAATATCTGTTTAATACATTTGAAGAGTCAAAAAATGTACCACCTTTAAGTGAAGCTATAAAAGTGTTGGAATTTCCAAGACAAAAAAGAAAACCTTTTAGATGTATTCCTGACTTCTTTGCAAATGATAGACTGGATGTTGTAGCCTTTACACTTGCTAGTGCTGGGCTTAAAATCACAGATTATGAAAGAAGTTTATACGATAAAGGTGAGTTTACAAAATATTATCAAGTTCATGGACTTGGAGTTGAACTAGCTGAAGCTTTAGCTGAGGTTTTACATAAACAAATTAGACTTGATTTAGATATCGTACCAAAAGAGGGACACACTTTAAATGATGTTCAAATGAAACAATATGTAGGTTGCAGATATTCACCAGGATATGCAGCTTGTCCAGATTTAGCAATGAACAGAGATATTTTTGATTTACTAAATCCTGAAGAGTTTGGAATAGAATTATCTGAAACATTCCAAATGCACCCAGAACAAACAACTTGCGCTATTGTGGTTACTCACAAAGAAGCGAACTACTATAATATCTAATAAATCTTTTTAGAGACTAATAATAGTCTCTAAGGAGTAGTTATTCTTTTTGCATAATCTTCAAGAAGTTCTATATCTTTATGACTCTCTTTTTTTGCTTGTTCTATATTTTTACTAAAATCCCAACCAATAGACCTGATGCCTTTATCTAATAATAAATCTAACTCTTTTTGGGCTTCTTCAAAATATTCTGGATAGTGAGCGAGTCGATAAAACCATAATTCAATAATTAAATCATTTTCTGTAGGCTGATTTTTAAAGGCGTTTTCTATATAACTTTTAGCTTCTTCTTTTTTCCCTAATATTAATAAGAATTGAGCATAGTTTCCATTGTGGATTGCATTGTTAGATTCAAGTTCTAAAGTATTTTTATAGTAAATTTCTGCTTCATTGTACTTATAAAGCTTTACTAATAAAAGTGCATAATTTCCATTAATATTTACATTATTTGGAACAATAGTTAAAGCTTTTTTATAGTAAGTTTCTGATTCATCATTTCTACTTAGTTTAGTTAATAAAAGAGCATAGTTTCCATTAGCATTTCTATGATTAGGTTCAATAGTTAATGCTTTCTTATAGTAAATTTCAGCTTTTTCATATTTAGTTAGCTTCAGTAATAGATTTGCATAATTATTCATCAGTTCATGGCTATTTGGATATGCTTTTAATCCCTTAAGGTAAATGTCTTCTTTTTTATCATCATTTATTTCTTTTTTAACTTCTAATTCATAGTGATACCAAGAAGGAAGTAGTTTTTCTACTGCTTTTTGTTCCTCAGGATTTAGTTCATCTTTTGTAAGCTCTTCAAGTTGTTTTTTGTATTTATCTGCATATTTTAGAGCATTTTTAACAATAGGACTATTATTAATATCTTCTTTGTCAATAATTGTTCCTAAGTTTAATTTGTCATTTAATAGAAGCATAAATTTATCAAAACCTTGTATCTCTATAATAAAATCTTTTTCAGTCAATATACTTGTAATTTTTGATGAAAGTTTACTTTTGTCACCTCTATAACACCAATATATCGGTTTTCTATCTTCTATATTATTTAGATAGTTCATAAGACTATCATCATTTCCTCCATATCCTATTACTATCATTGAGTGTTCTTTTAAAAGAGGTTTTAGTGATTCTTGCCATTGAGCATCTAACTCTTTTATTTCATCATCAGTATTGTATGGGTCAAGTAAAAAATCCCTATGAATTTTGATAATGGTTGGTCTTGTAGGTGAAGTTGGATTTATATATTTACTTAAAAGTTCATGTCCTAAAACTAAAGGTTTTGCTTCTTTTAGTCCAAATAAAGCATCTTCAACCATAGTGTCAAAGTTTGTTGTAATGACAAATTTATGGGAAGTTTTACTTAAAAATTGAGCTAAAAAAGAGTAACCAATACTTGGTTCTGCTTTGTCCATATATCTTTGAAGTTCTTCATATCCTGCTCTAAAATCTACTTCAAATCGTTTCGCAAATATTTTTGTATAAGATTCTGCTAAATTAGTTTCATCAATAGCTTTTTTTTCTTTTTTCCAAGAATCAAACTCTTCTTCTTTCGTATCTTCTTTTATTTGCTCATACCATATTTGAGCAAGTTCCGAACCTAATTTAATACCTGATTGTACTGATGCTCCAGAACCTAGTATAAATCCAAAATGAATAGAACTATTTTTTTCATGAGAATCTTTTAAAAGTCGTATTATCTTTTGTTGAGTGATTTCTTTTGCTTTTATATTATTAGCCATATTATTCCTTGACACCTATCAAATAAGATAAAGACTTTACAATAAAAAATAATAAATATTGTATTTATTATTTTTTATATTAAATCGAAATTAAATCTAACAAAAAGAAGCAAAAACTAATATGTACTTGTATATAATCCGCCAAAATTTACAAACTTTAGGATTACAATTTTGACTAACAATGCCAAAGGCTTAATACTCACCTCTTTAGGTGTTTTAATAATGAGTTTAGAATCATTATTTATTAAATTTACTACTATTTCATCGTTCCTTTTCTCTTTTTATATAGGGATTTTTATGTTTGTTTCAATGGCTTCAACTCTTTTATTTAAAGAGAAGGGTTTTGTAAAAAATGCCATTAAAAGCTCTTTATCAGTTTTGATTGTTTGCTCAATCTTAATGGGTATTTCAAATATATTTTTTATTACAGCTATAAAAACAACAACAGTTGCAAATGTAGTAGTGATTTTTAGTACAGCGGCACTTTTTTCTGCACTTTTTGCTTACTTATTTTATAAAGAGAAAATCACAAAAAATATCTTTTATGCCTCATTTTTTATGTTTTTAGGTTTATATATAATTTTTAATGACCAATTAGATATTGGAAGTTTTGAAGGAAATGTTTATGCCCTTTTATGTACAGCTTTCTTTTCAATCTCATTTGTTTTATTATCAAGATATAAAGAGATGGATAGGGTTGTTTTAACTGCTTTTAGTGGATTGGCTTTAAGTATAATTGCTTTTTTCTTTTGTGATGATTTAACAATTGATTTTAGAACTTTAACAATTGTAATGCTAATGGGTTTAATAATAAGTCCGTTATCGAGAGTTTTATTGGGAAATGGTGCAAAGTATATAAGTGCTAGTGAAGTTTCTCTTTTGATGATAATTGAAACTATCATGGCACCAATTTGGGTTTGGATTTTTTTAAATGAAGTTCCAAGTTCTTATACATTTATTGGTGGAAGTATAATAATTGCTACTTTGATTGTAAATTCAATATATACTTTAAAAAGAGGGGAATAAGAGAGACTCTTTCCAAACAAAAGTTTGGAAAGATTTTTTATGCTTTAATCTCGCACTTTTTACATTTAGCATCAAGACTATATTTCCCAGCTCCAATAAACATAAGTGAAATAGAAACTAATAGATAAAGTAATGGTAATTCAATTACTAAACCACCAGTTTTTCCTAAAACAAAAAGGTCACTACTATGAGCTAAAAATATTGCAAAAACCATTGTTAGAGCAAAAAATAGTGATGAAATTCTAGTAAATAAACCAAAAATAATTAAAATTGGGAAAACAATTTCTCCCAAATATACTCCATAAGCTACAAATTCTGGAAGACCAGCTTTTGTTACTAAAAATTTTATTCCATCAATTCCATTAAATAGTTTAGTAAATCCATGAAATAACATAAGTGATGCAATTGAAAATCTTAAAATTAATTTTCCAATATCTCCATCTAAAACAGATTCTAGTTTGTTTTCACAACAAGTCATAATAATTCCTTAATTTTTAATCACGGGTTTATAGCTTTTTAATATTTAGTAATTGTTTAGTATGATATTTTCGTAATATTACAAGAGCCAAAATAGAGCCAATTAAAGCCCAAAACATATCACTTTGAGTATCCCAAATATATCCTTGAGTTCCTAAAAAATCATTTGCTCCTTCACCTGAGTAAATGGCAACCCACCACTCTACAAGTTCATAAAATGCAGAAAATGCTAAACAAAAACAAACAATAAAAAAGTTTCTCCAAGACTCAATTGTGATGATACTTTTTCTAATGATAATTTCTCTTGCCACCATTGCTGGAACAAAACCTTGGGCAAAATGTCCCAACTTATCGTAGTTATTTCTGTCTAGATGAAAAAACTCTTTTATAAAATCAAAAAGTGGAACTTGGGCATAAGTGTAGTGACCACCAACCATTAAAATAATACAATGAATTAAAATAAGTGAATAAACCAATGGTGTGAGTCTAAATTTATTATACGTAAGAGCCAAAACAATCAAAGCAATGATTGCAGGAAGGACTTCTAAAAACCAAGTAAATAAATCTTTTGGATTTATGAGTGACCAAATAAAAACAGAAAAATAAATAAACAACCAAGTTCTAATCATTGTAATCCTTTAGAAATGTTAATTATCCTATAAAATATTTTAAAATTCAAAAGAGCATATCATAAAAAATATTTTATATGTTAAAATCTATATATAATAAAATCATATTTACAAGGACAAATAAAATGATAATAGACACAAGAAATCTTTTAACAAAATATGAAAATAGCACGATAGAATATAAAAGTTTAAAAAAAGCTATTGGTAAAAGTGCAGATTTAAAAGATTTAGCAAAAACTTGTGTTTGTTTAGCAAATACTCAAGGTGGATATTTATTTATAGGAATAGAAGATAAAGATAAATTACCTCCAAGTGAGCAAAAAATAAATCAAGAAGAAATGAATGATGTAATCAAAAAATTAAGAAGTTTAACTGATAGTGTTGGACTTGTAAATCCTGAATTAATTACTCATGAAAATGGCGGAGAATATTTTGTTATACAAATTTATCCATCTATGAAAACAATAGCAATCACAAGTGAAGGAAGAGTTTATGTAAGAGTTGGAGATGAGTGTACTGCAATCAAAGGAGAAGAACTCACAAGATTAGCTCATGAAAAAGGTGCTTTTCAATGGGAATTAGTAGTTACAAAAACTCATATTTCGCAAATAGAACCTATACATATTATCAAATTTATAAATGAAATAAAGAACTCTGATAGAGTAAGTGAATTTATAAAGAATCAAATTGATTTAGATATTTTAGAATATTATAAATTAATTGATGAGGGATTTTTAACAAACTTAGGAATCTTATGGCTTGGAAATTTTAAACAACGTTCAAAATTAAATTATCCAATAACTGTTCAATATATTGTTTATGATAAAGATGAAAAAAAGATTAGAAAAGTTGATTGGAATTTAAATCAATTTAATCCAAAAGAACTTTTACTTGAAATAGAAAAAGAAGCTGTTGAATTAAATTATAGTTTTGAATTACCCGATGGAATGTTTAGAAAACAAATAAGACACTATGCAAAAGATGTAGTTAGAGAATTACTTGTAAATGCTTTTGTTCATAAATCTTTTACAATTTCAGGAGATATATTTATTTCACTTTATAAAGATAGATTGGAAATAACAAATCCAGGTGGTTTACCTTTGGGAGTTACAAAAGATAATATATTACATCAAGTTCAAAGAAGAAATCCCCATCTAATTGATACTTTTAAAGCTTTAAAATTAATGGAAAGTGAGGGAAGTGGTTATGACTTAATCTATGAAAAATTAAGTCTTGATGGTAAACTGTACCCTAAAATAGAAAATGATATTAACTTTGTAAAAGTTATTATCTATTCAAATATTATAGATAATGATATTTTACAAATTATTGATTATTTAGCTAAACATTATCAGTTGAATCAAAAAGAAATTATTACGCTTGGTGCGGTAGCTAGAAATAAAAAATTATCAGGATTTGAATTATCGAAATTATTACAGCTTGGAGATGATAGACTTAGACAATGGGTTGATAATTTAGTAGAGAAAAATATTCTTGTTACAGAAGGAAAAACAAAAGGATTAATGTATATGATTAATCCAAAAATATTATCTTCTGTTGAACATGATTTGAAACCTAGTTTAAAAACTATGGAAGAACCACATTTAAGAGCATTAATCAAAGAGGATTTAAAACTTCATCCAAATAGTAAAATTTCAGAAATACATCAAAGAATGGGAGATTTTGATTTGAAATATCTTAGAAGAATTATTTATAAAATGTATGACGAAAATGAAATAAAAAGAGAAGGGGAAAAGAAAAGTATGGTTTATTTCCTTGGTAAATAAAAAATAAATTTTCTAAAAAAAAAAAATAAATTTAATAAAATCTCATAAAATAGGACTTTAAAAGACACAATTTATTTTTCTATAAAAATAAATTGAAAATAAATATTATATTTTTCTTTTTCTTCCTTGCTTTAGAAATATTAATTATCCTATAATAAAGCTTCAAAATTATTATAAAGGCATCTCATGAATTATACATACTTCAATCCAACTGCAATAGAGTTTGGAACAGGCAAAATAAAATCAATAGTAAATTACATAGATAAAAAACTAAAAGTGTTAGTTGTTTATGGTGGTGGAAGTATCAAAAAAAATGGAGTTTATGACCAAGTGAAAAGTGCACTTGAGGGATATACTTGGTTAGAGTTTAGTGGAATTGAACCAAATCCAGCTATTGAGACTTTAAACAAAGCCGTAAAAATCATAAAAGATGAAAAAATTGATTTCATTTTAGCTGTTGGTGGAGGTTCTGTTATTGATGGAAGTAAATATTTAGCAGCAGCTGCACTTTATGATGGTGATGGTTGGGATTTTTTAGAAGGTAAAACTGTAGAAAAAGCTCTTCCTTTAGGCGCTATTTTAACACTTCCAGCAACAGGAAGTGAATCAAATACAACTGCTGTAATTTCAAGAGTTTCAACAAATGAAAAAAGATATTTTGGTTCAGCGTTGGTTTATCCAAAATTTGCAGTTTTAGACCCAAGTGTTATGAGTTCACTAGATGATAGACAACTAGCAAATGGTTTAGTTGATGCATTTGTTCATACTTGTGAGCAGTTTTTAACTTATCCTACATCTTCACTTTTACATGATGGTTACTCTTTAACAATTCTAAAAGGTTTAAAAACACTTGCTGTTGACTGGAAAAATAGACATGAAATCCAATGGCAAGAAAATCTTATGCTTTTAGCAAACCAAGCTTTAAATGGTTTTATTGGTTCAGGAGTTCCACAAGATTGGGCAACTCACATGATTGGTCATGAATTAACAGCATTTTATGGACTTGATCATGCAAGAAGTTTAGCAGTTGTGCAACCACAACTTATTAGAGTTATGATGGAAGAGAAAAAAGAGAAATTTGAGTTAATGGGAAGAGAAGTTTTTGGAGTTCTTCATAATAAAGAGATAGTTCTTGAAGCATTAGAGTATATGTATCAAAGTATTGGTGTTCCAACAAATCTAAATGATTATGATATTGATGATAAAGTTGTAGAAAATATTACGTCAGCACTTAAAAAACATGGAATGACAAATATTGGTGAAAATGGAACTGTAACTTTAGAAAAAGTTGCACAAATTTTAAATATGGCTATGAAATAGGTAAAACTATTTCAAATAAAGCACCTTTATGGATTGAATCCATAAAGGTAAACTCTACATTTTTAGCGCTTAGTGTTCCTTTTAAATGTCTTTCAACAATAAGTTTACTCATATAAAGTCCAATTCCCGTTCCATTAAATTGATGTTTTGTAGTGAAATAAGGCTCAAAAATTTTATCGATAATTTCATCATTTATTCCACCTGCACTATCTTTTACTTGAATAACTAAGTTATTTCCCTCTTTAAAAACATCGATAAAAATATATTTATTATCACCAGATAATTGTTTTAGTGCATCTTTTGCATTTGCAAAGATATTCATTAAAACTTGTATAAGTTCATTTTCTAGTGACAAAGTCTCTATTTCTTGAGTATTATTTATTAGTGTAATTCTATTTTGTACAAATGTGTTACCCATTAATTCTAAGGTTTTATCAATTAGTTTTTTTGAATTTATTTTTGATAGAGTTTTCTTTTTATTAAAAAAACTTCTAAAATCTTCAATTGTGTGAGATAAATACATAGTTGCTTTTTTGATATGATTTATTGAATCATAAAACTCTTCATCACTTAGGGTGCTAAACTCTTTTTTTACTTCCATTCCAGAAGCTGCAATACTTATAGTTGAAAGTGGTTGTCTCCATTGGTGGGCAATATTTTCTAACATTTCACCCATTGAAGCCATTCTTGATTGTTGAATTAGAATTCTATTTTTCTCTTCATTTTTTTGAATTTCCAACTCTATTTTTTCATTTAGTTGAGCATTTAATTTTTTTAATAAATATTGTCTATAAAAAATAAAAATAATGAAAGTAAGAATAATTGAAGCTGCTAATATTTTATATATAAATGCGTAATCTATCTCTTTTTGATAATTTACAGAAACCCATTTATTTAAGATTTGTTGTTTTTGATTAGCCGTAATGTCACTTATTGCTTTATCCATGATAGTATTCAAAATAGGTTCATCATTTCTTACACCTATTCCTAATTTCCAAATTTCATCAAATTTTCCAGATATTTTTAATTGACCGATATAATTATTTTGAATGTGATAACCAACCGTTACTAAAGTATCAATAAATCCAAAAACTTTTCCTTTTTGTACAAGTTCCAATCCATCATTTATATTTGGAACATCAATAAAATTTATATCAGGATATTTTATTCTAAGAACTTCTCCTAAAGCATAATCTTTTATTATGGCAATTTTTTTATCTTTTATTTGCTCAAAATTATCGATAAAAGGAGCATTTATATCCGCTGCAATTACTAAAGGAATTTCTAAATAAGGTTTTGTAAAATTCAGATATTTTTCCCTTTGAGGAGTTGTTCTAACAAGTGAAAATATGTCACAAGTTCTTTTTTGTCCAAATTCTAAAGATTCACTCCATGTTTTTGTTGGAACTAAAGTAATTGGTTTTTTGATTTCTTCTTCAATTAATTTTATATAATCAGCCGCAATTCCAATATGTTTACCATTTTCAATTTTCTCAAAAGGCATCCAATTTGGATCAACACACATCGTGATTTTTTCTTTTTTATTTAAGTAGTTTTTTTCTTCATTTGAAAGATAAATTGTATTATCAAGATGTTGAGTATAGATTAAGTCATCAACATTAATATCATGTTCAATTAATCCCATAACTCTGTATGTATTAATGATTAAGTTTATTCTTTCAGGAGTGATTGTTCCGATTTTCCCATTTTTATCATAAACTAATTTTTTCATTTCATTAGCTTCAAAAATTAAACTAGCTAGAGTTTTATTTTGAGGATTGTATTTTTCATAAATTAATTTGGCAACTTCTTCAATATTTTCAAAGGCATATTCCCATCCTTTGATAGTTGCATTATAAAAATCTTTTACAAGTTTTGGATTTTTTGAAGCAAACTCTTTTGAAGTAAAAATAATCTCTTCATAAAAATCAAAACCATAATCCTTTGGATTAAAAATTTTGCTTTCATAACCTTTTTCTTTTAATAAAAATGGTTCATTTGTTGCATAAGCAAGCATTAAATCAGTTTTTTTATTTATTAAATCACTTACATCAAAAGAGTGGTCTATGATTTTAATATCATTTAAAGTAACACCTTTGCTTGTAACCATTGATTTAAAAGTAGCATATTTTTGTTGCTCTTTTGTAATCATTAAAGTTTTATTTTTTATATCTTCAATATAGTTTATATTCGAATCTTTTAATGCTAATAAAATTAAAGGTGAAGATTGAAAAATAGAACCTAATAAAACAATATCTTTCCCATTTGATTTATCGGTAATTAAAGAGCTAGAACTTGTACTAAAATCTACATTATTATTTAAAACTTCTTCAAGAGGATTTATAGATGAATTATATTTTTTAAGTTCCACATCAAGTCCAACATCTTTGTAGAAACCTTTTTCCTTCGCCATATAAAAACCTGCAAATTCAAATTGGTCAAGCCACATAAGTTGTACAGATGTTTTTCGTAATTCTGAGGCATTTAAAAATGATAAAAATAAAATAAATAATATTAGCTTTTTAATGTTTTTACCTTTTTAGTATTTTAGACTTTGATTAACGCAATATTATAACAAACTAAGATAAAATATTAATTATTAATTTTAGGAATAAAAATGTCTAAAGAGAAAACAATTAAAAATAAAATTTTAGAGTATATTTATACAATTTCAAAGCAACCAATATTATTAAAAGATTTATTAGTTGCCAATAGACAACACAATGATGGAATGCATGTTGACCCTGCAAAACTTGGGTTTAGATTGAGATTGATAAGAGCATATCAAGTTTATATTGCAATAGTTTTAGCAATTATAGTTCCTATTTCATTATTAACTCACAAACCTTTAGCAAAAATTGACCCACATATTTCTATTTTGGGAGCTATGGCTATTACTGCAATTATATTTATAGGATTTAATTTTTTTAGAGATAGAATGAGAGATGCAATGACTAATGAACTTATAATTAGATCTTGGAAACTACATTTTCCATTTTTTTCATATGAAGAATATTCACAAAAAATAGATGAAATCTTTGAAAAAGCTATGAGAGATGAAATTTCAAAAAGAGATTTAGAAAAATATATTTTAGACAATCTTTCAAAATAATAAGTGGGGTTAAACCCTACTTATCATACAAAGCAACCGCCTCTTTGTTTCTTTGTTTTTTTAATTCCATATCCACAAACTTCCCAATTAATTCTTGTTTTTGTTTAAATGCTAGTGTAATTTTTCTCTTAACTGGTCGATGCTCATAGATATAAAATCCTGCTTCATTCATAGATAATCGAATTGGTGTTGCAATGGCATATGAACTCATAACACAATCACTTTTGCAAAGTCTATAAATATCATCAAAATACTCTTTTGTCCAAAGCTCAAAATTCACATCACTTGAAAAAGCATCTTGATAAATTATGTCAAAAGAGTTTTTATCTAAAGATTTTATATACTCTCTTGCATCTCCTATTTTTACTTCTATTTTGATTTTTTCATCTTCATATTTTCCTCTTTGTGCAACTGCTTTTATGATATGTTTGATGTTTTCAAACTCTTTTGGAAACTCAAAATTTTCAAGAGATTTTACAAGATTGCCATCAAGTTCAGGTGAAAAGATATTTAGTTTTATATCAAGATTGTTTTGCAAAATATAATAAATAGTTGAAAAAGTGTTGTACCCAATACCAAAACAAATATCCAAAATAAAAAGCTCTTTTTTATTTTCTTGAAATGTGAAAGTTGGGATTATGTGTTTGCTCAAAGCTTCGTTTATAGCTCCATCATCAGGATTATGATAGTGTTGATTGTATTTTTGAGAAAATAGGGTGTTTGAGCCATCTTTGGTGGCAACAATAGAGTTTATATTATCTTGCACTTTTTATAGCCCATTATCCCAATGGTGCATTTTTTTTGCTGTGAAAATATATGTATCATCAAAAAGTTCAATACAGTTTGGTGCTTGAAAACCAACTTGTTCTAATAAATCTAAAAGTTCATATCTATTGTCATTTGAGATTTTTTCTAGGATTATAATATTTCCTGAATTTTCCAAAGCTTTGTACATAAGTTTTAAAATAGTCTCTTGGTCAGCACATGATGAAAAGATATTTCCTAAAACTATATATTCATATTCCCTTGCAGTTGCTCTAAGTTTTGCACTGTTTTCATCAATAAAAAGAATATATTTTATATTCCCTTCATTTTCTTTTCTTATCTCTTCTAAAGTACTATCAACAAGACCTAAAGAGTTATCAATATGTAAAATAGCGATATTTGTATAATCTGAAAATAACTCTTTAAAAAGATTTAGTTTTTGTTCCACTTTGAATTAGTTTCCTAAAGAGTTAAGTTTTTCATCTGAAAGGTATAACTCTTCATTTGACATAACACCAATATCAGATTTTAAAATATCACGAGCTATTTCTTTTGCTTCTTCTAGTGAATGCATAGCACAAGTTCCACATTGAAAAATATTTAATTCTGGAATATCATCTTGTTTTTCAACAGCAAGTACATCTTCCATAGCAGCTCTCCACGCAGCTCCAACAGTTTTTTCATCTGGATTTCCAAGTAAACTCATATAAAAACCAGTTCTACAACCCATTGGTGAAACGTCGATAATTTCTACTGTTGGAGAGTTTAGGTGATTTCTGATGAATCCTGCAAAAAGGTGTTCTAAAGTGTGGATACCTTTTTCACTCATCATTGATTGATTTGGTACACAAAATCTTAAATCAAAAACAGTGATAATATCTCCCGATGGTGATTTCATAGTTTTTGCAACTCTAACAGCAGGTGCTGGCATAATAGTGTGGTCAACTTTAAAGCTATCTAATAATGGCATTGTAATTTCCTTTTTGTTTATAAAATTTGTTCAATTTTTTGTTTTTTAATAAGTGCAGATTGTATCAAAAGTTTATTAAATGGGTGGTAAGAGATGAAATTGTTAGGAGTTATGAAAAGGGATTTTGAATTATTTTTTAACTATGATTAGTCATAAAATAATAGAAAAAGAGTTTTTCATGGAATTGGTTTATTTGTGGGTTGAAGATTATAAGAATATACAGAAACAAGGGTTTAATTTTTCACCTAGATTTAGGTGTAAGTATGATGAAGAAAAGAATGAATTATCTATTGATGAAAATAAAGATTATGTAAGTATCTTCCCTGATAATATAAATATTACTGCAATTGTTGGTGAGAATGGGAGTGGGAAGAGTAGTATTGTAGAATGTTTAGAGAAATTATTAACATTTGATAGAATGCAACACTTAATTAATCTTGAAAATAGTAGGTATATTTTAATAGCTGATTTTAATAAGAACTTGATAATATCAAGTGATATAGAAAAACTAGTTTATCCAAAGATTTATTTAATAGAAAATGAACCAACAAAATGGTTAGATTTAAATATGGTTAAATATAATGCTGAATTACCTTATGTGGAATACAATAAGATGAAATATTTAGAGAATAATTTTATTAGAATATCAAGTCTTTATCAGGCTAAAAAGTCCCATTTAATTGCATTTGATAGTGAACAAATTGCTAGTAAAATTATCGAGTTAAATATTAAATCATTTGAAAATATAACTCATTTATTTTTTCCTAAATATTTTATAATGAATGAAAAAGATAATATAGATAAATATTTTATACTATATCCAGATGGTAAAGCATCAATGTGGAATTGTGGTCATGGATTTGATTCTGAAGATATAGATCCAAAATCAGAAAAAGTTTTAAATCGTATTTCATCTGCAAAAGAAATTTTTGCATTTAAAAAATTTATTGAATTTGCAGAAGAATCCCTTATAACTGAATCAAATATAAATTTATATTTAGATGAAATTATTTCGAGTCAAAATATATTTAAATGTATTTCTAAGATTTTGTATAATCAAAATAATTATAGTATTGATAAATTTATAAGTTTTTTGAAAAGACATTCTGTAAATAAATTGATTTCTGATATAGATAAAGAAGAAATATATAAATATTTAGACTATTTAAATTTTGAAATTATTAATGACAAAAATATTGAATTTTCTTCATTAAGTTATGGAGAAAAGACTTTTTTTGTTACTATTTTAAATTTAGTTTATCAGTCGCAAATTAGTAATAATAATATTATATTTTTTTTAGATGAAATTGAAATATCACTTCATCCAAATTGGCAAAAAACAATTCTAAAAGATATTATTTCAATATTTGATAAAACAACAAAGCACATTCATTTTATTCTAAATTCCCATTCTCCATTCATCCTTTCAGATTTACCAAAAGAAAACATAATATTCCTAGAAAAAGGAAAACAAGTTTATCCATTTGAAAATGGGCAAACTTTTGGAGCAAATATACACACTTTACTTTCTCATGGTTTTTTTATGAAAGATGGACTTATGGGTGAGTTTGCAAAAAGTAAAATTGATAAGGCAATCGAATATTTAAATAAAACGAAATTAAATGATAAAGAGATTAGTTATTGTGAAAATATTATCTCAATTATTGGTGAGCCAATAATTAAAAGAGAATTACAAAGAAAACTAGATAGTAAAAGATTATCAAAATTAGACAAAATTGATGAAATAGAAAAACAAATGAAAATTATGGAAGAGCAAAGGAAACTTCTAGAACATCGTTTAGAAATGATTAGGAAAAATCAAAAATGATTAAAATTGAATATGAACAATCTCTAGATGAGTATTTTCAGAAATTTGAACTATCGTTTAATGATTTAAAAAAATCAGAACTTTATAAATCAAGTCAAATACATCAAGAATTTGTTAAATACCTTGAAGATAATTTAAAATCTATAATATGTGGAAAACCAAATAAGTTAAGAAAACATATTGATGAGATAAATAGTTATTCTATAAACTTTATTTTAAATAGAAAATCAAAAAATGTAAATTTAGAAGCAAAAAAACAAAATGAAAATGAATTTATAAATAAATTAAGAAAAGTATTTGATTATGATAAGAAAATTGAAAAACCAGAATTTGCAAAAATTATAGGATTAACTTGTTGTCCTTATTGTAATAGAGAATATATTTTCAGAATTTATGATTATAAAAATAATGAAACTAGAACTTTGGCTGTTCTTGACCATTATTATGATAAAGGAAAATATCCTTACCTTGGCTTGTCTTTTTATAATTTGATACCTTCATGTAATATCTGTAACAGTAAATTTAAAACTGTAATGGATTTTAAAGTTATTACTCATCTTCATCCGTATGAAGATAGCTTTAATGAAAAAGCAAAATTCTCACAATTTTTTAATAATGTAAATGAAGAAAATAAAAAATTTAGTTTATTATCAAAAGAAAGAATATGTTTAACATTAAAACCTTCAAATTGTGAAGATATCGCAACTCAAAATACAATAGATACTTTTAGATTAGAAACTTTATATCAAGAACACAAAGATATAGTTTTAGAACTAATCCAAAAAAGAGAGATTTATCCTGATTCATATATTGATGATTTATTTCATCAATACGAAGGAACACTATTCAAAAATCGTGAAGATGTTTTAAGACACATAACTGGTGGTTACATAGAAGACAAAGATATAAATAAACGCCCACTATCAAAACTAATCAAAGACATAAGTGAAGAGTTAGACTTGATATGAATTTAATTCATATCAAGATTTTTTCTAACCATTGCTTTAAAAGCTTTCATATGAACTCTTAACATACTTGGGATAATCTCCTCTTTACAAGCATGAACAATAGTTGCGAATTCTGCTTTTGCATAGATTGTATTCCTATCCCTTGCTAATATTATAAGTTGATTTACATCATCATCTAAACAAATATCAGCTCTATCACAAATAGCATCATAAACATTGAAAAAAACTTCTCTATCATGGGAATCCATTTGACAACTATCATCTAACATTTTTAAAGCCAATTTTGAAGCGTATTCAACCTCAATTGGTTCAAAGTTGTGGCTTAATGCCCAATCGTAAGCTTTTCTAAAAAAATCCATTCTTTCTCCTTAATCCATATATGGAATATCTAAATTTGCATCTCTATCATTTGCACTAAAATCAAACTCACTATTTACTGGAAGTTTTATTAGGTTTTTTTCAATAACCTTAACTTGCAGTTTATGATAGTTGTTTTCTGCAATGTTTTTTTCAATCTGACTTTTGTAATAACTCAAAATTATAGGGTGCAGTCGTTCTTGGTCTTTTAATAAATCATTTAAAAAGGTATTTAATTCAGATATATTAAACTCATCAATTTTGCTCAGTTTTCGCAAGAGATTTCTTACAAACTGCTTTTGATGATAACCTTCACTCAACTGCAAAAGTTTTGAAGCTGCGAATATATCAGCCTCTTGAGCTGAATAGTTGTATAAATATCTAAAGTGGTCACATACTATTTCGATATATTTTGGATAATATTTCAAAACAAAAACTAACTCTTTTAAATCCCCGTCAATTAGTACTTGAAATAGTGTTGCCGTTCTTTTTTCTATTTTATCCCAGTGTGCGCCATGTTCTCTGAACTCACCGAAGAAACGCTCATAATTTTCTAATTTGTAATTTTCATCCATGGTTTCTTATATGCAATTTTTATACCCTCTTCATTACTTTGTTTTAATGAAGTTGAGACAAACTATGTGCTAAAATCTAGGCTAATATGTAAAGTTAGTTTTATTGAAAGGATATATAGTTTTATGAAAGATTATGATTTTGAAATAAAAGAGTTAGATGATAATACTATTGAACTAATATTGCTAAATATTTGGAATAAAAAAACTCTTAATAAAAATATCCAAGCCTTAAATAAAACAAACATACAAAAAAACTCAAAACTAATTGTAAATTTTCAAAATCTAAAAGAGTGGGATAACTCAGCAATTATCTATCTAATTTCATTTTTTAAAACTTTTCAAGAAGAAAATTTAACACTAAAAAATCTAAACTCTTTTGAAGAGATTTATAGATTTTACGAAAAACATTACCAAGACAATGACATAGAAATAAAAGAACAAAAAAATATAATAGAAGATTTAGGTAAAAAAACATACGAGATTTATTTAAGTAGCCTTGATTTCATAAATTTCATGGGAAAAGTTTTTTATTATTTAATATATTCACTTTTTAATCCAAGTAAGATTAGATTTAAAGCAATGTTCAAATATATTGATACTTCTGCGGTAAATGCCCTTTTTATTGTGGGAGTTACCTCTTTTTTGGTGGGAGTTGTAATTGCTTATCAAGGAGCAGTTCAACTTGAAAAATTTGGAGCAAATATTTTTATAGTTGAAATGATTTGTATTACAATGTTTAGAGAAATTGCTCCTTTGGTAACTGCTATTGTAATTGCTGGACGAAGTGCTAGTTCATACACAGCTGAAATTGGAGCTATGAAAATTACAGATGAAATAGATGCCATGAGAACTATGGATTTTGAACCAATGACATTTTTAGTATTACCACGAATTTTTGCTTTACTTATCTCTTTACCACTATTGGTATTTTTTGCAGATATGATTGGAATATTTGGAGGAATGGTTATAGCTTTTACTGATTTGGATATAACTTTTACTCAATTTATAAATAGAATGGGACAAGAAGTTCCATTAAAACACCTTTTAATTGGAGTTGGAAAATCTATATTTTTTGGAATTGCAATTGCAATGATAGGTTGTTATAGAGGATTTCAAGTACAAAATAATACTACAAGCATAGGAAAATACACAACTATTAGTGTTGTAAATGCTATCTTTGTAGTAATTGCTTTAAATGCCATATTCTCAGTGATTCTAACTCAAATTGGAATATAATGGAAATAATAAAAGTAACCAATTTATCAACAATCTTTGGAGAAAATACAGTCCATAAGGATATTTCATTTTCCATAAATGAAAAAGAGATATTTGGAATCTTAGGTGGAAGTGGTTCCGGAAAAACAACACTTGTAAAACAGATGGTAATGTTAGACCCAATTCAAAAGGGAAAAATCGAAATATTAGGAAAAGATATTTCAACTTTGAATCTAAAAGAGAGTCAGGATTTAAAACAGCAGTTCTCTTATCTTTTTCAGTTTGGAGCTTTGTACTCTTTTTTAAATGTTATTGAAAATATAAGTGTAATGTTAAATGAATACACAGATTTACCAAAAGATTTAATAGAAAAAATTGCTTATACAAATCTGGAAATCGTAGGACTTCCAAAAAATTGTGCTTTATTATATCCTTCTCAATTAAGTGGAGGAATGAAAAAAAGAGTTGCCCTAGCACGAAGTCTTGCAATGCAACCAAAGATTTTATTTTTGGATGAACCAACAAGTGGGTTAGATCCTGCAAGTACTCAAAAAATTAATGAGTTGATTATCAATTTAAGAGATATGTTAAATATTACGATTATTGTAATAACTCACGATTTAGAAACAATAAAAACAGTTTTAGATAGATTTATAATATTAAAACAAAAGATAATTTTTGATGGAAATATAACCCAAGCTTTAAACTCAAAAGATGAATTTATAGAAGATTTTTTAACAAATAAAGGTAAATAATGGATACTAAAATAAACTTTTTTAAAATAGGGCTATTTATAAGCACACTTATAATTTTACTTCTAGGGATTGTCTTTTGGTTGGGAAAATATGGTTTTGAAAAGAAAAAATTTGACGAATATACAATCTATTTTAATGAGTCAATTTCTGGATTAAACCTAGGTTCTTCAATTAAATATAAAGGATTTATTGTTGGAAATGTAAATGAAATAAAAATAAATCCTAATAACTCTGAAGAGATAGAGATAAAGATTGTAATTAATAAAGGGACTCCAATAAAAGAGAATAACTATGCAGTTTTAGGAAATCTTGGAATTACTGGACTTAAATATATCGAGTTAAAAGGTGGAAGTAATAGTTCTAAACTTTTAGAAGTAAATGAAAAAGGTATAAAAGTCATACAATCAAAAACATCAGATTTAACAACTTTGGTTGATTCAACAACTGATTTAACAAATGAGTTAACAATTGTTTTAGTACAAATGAAAAAACTTTTAGCCGATGAAAATATTAATTCAATTTCTCAAATACTTGTAAAAACACAAAATAGTATGAATAATATGGAACAATTTAGCTCTTATCTTGTAAACAATGAGAAAAAAATTGATGAGGTTTTAAACAATATTTCAATACTTTCAAAAACAGGAACAAAATCTTTTGATAGTATAAATAAATCTGCAAATAGTTTTAAAGAGTTATCAACACAACTTTTAGGTGAAGTAAAAAAAGGAACTTTTGATGTAAAAGATATGTCAAAAGAGAGTTTTGATAAATTAAATACACTTTTAAATGGTTTAGATGAGACACTTTCTCAAACACAAAATTTAATTGATAATCTAAATGAGAGTCCAAGTGATATTTTGTTTAAACAAAAAAATATAAAAAATGGCCCAGGAGAATAAACATGAGAAATCTTTTTTACCTTTTAATAGTAGTTTTAATAACGGGATGTTCATTCAAACAAGAATCAATAGATTCAAATAGTTACTCTATTGATTTTTCACAAAATAATAAGAGTTATAAAAATATTGATAAATCTATTTTAATAGAAGAACCACTTGTAAACAAAAGTTTTAATTCAAGGTCAATTTTTTATAGTACAAAACCATATTTATTTGAAGAGTATGCAAAAAATAGATGGATGAATCTTCCAAGTAGCATGATTCATAACTCTTTGTTAGAATCTTTTCAAGCTAGTAATATTTTCTCTTTAGTTTCACAAGAAGAGACAAAAGTTAAATATGATTATGTTTTAAAAACAAATGTAATAAAAATCTATAATGAAATAGATGCGAATAAATCTTATGCAGTTTTAAAAATAAAGTTTGATTTATTAAAGGATGAAAAACTTGTAAAATCATTCACTTATGATAAAAAAGTTTTAGTAGCCCAAACAAAACCCTATGAGTTTGTGAATAGTTTAAATAAAATATTAAATGAAATCATGGATGATTTGTTTAAAAATATAGGAAATTTATAATCTTTTTGCAACCATTGGCGCTAAATTCATTACAATAAAAAGTCGCATAATATGATGAATAGTAATGTATGGAACATTTGCTCCGACAATTAAAGCAATTAGATTCATCTCAGTTTGTCCTCCTGGACTAAAAGCTAAAAGAATAGAGACAATTGGGAAACCAAAAAAGTAGTAAGCAATACTTACAAAAATAGCTGAGATAAAAGCAATAATCACAAAATGCCCAAAAGTTCCCAAAAGAGTTTTTATAATCATTCTTAGTTTTACACCTTTAAATGTAAAACCTATGATTGTTCCAAAAATTACTTGAATAAATTTTATTAATTCATCAGGAATTAAAGTATGAACAAAACCACCACTATAAACAATAACACTTAAAATCATAGGACCAATTAAAAAAGCAGCTGACATTCTTAGCTTTTTTGCCAATAATGCTCCAAAAGTACCAAGTATAATTAAATAGAAAAATTCAGTTATATTTGTATCTTTTAGGGCTTTTGTAATTAACTGATTTCCACTAATATCCAAATGAAAAATATATTGAATAATAAAAGGCAGAGTTAAAACTACAAATAAAAGTCTTGAAGATTGAACAAGGGTTATTTTTGAAGTATCAGCTTTTTGCTCTTCTCCTAAAATTACCATTTCCACAACTCCACCGGGAGTTGAGCTAAAAAATGCAGTTTTTCTATCAAATCTTAGAAATCTAACATAATAATACATTCCTGCAAAAGTGACAATAATCGAATAAGGAATAATCAATAAAATACTAAATATATAAATATGTAAAAATTCTAAGATTTCAGGAGTAAAAGCACTTCCAATTATGAGACCTATAAAGATTCTAGCAGGTGCTGAAAATATTTTTGGACTTTGTATTGGAAGATTTTCAAATCTCATGGCAATAGAAGTTGTGAAGATTGCTCCTAAAAGCCATGGAAGTGGAAGATGTAAAAAGATAAATAAAACAGAACCACAAAAACCTATGAAAAGTGCAAGTAACATTTGAGATAATTGTTGCATATTTATCATAGATTTCCTAGCTCAGTTATTTTAAGCTATGCTTTTTAAAACTAAATCTTGAGCCTCTTTTATTAGTAATTCTAAATGCTCTTCACTTATAAAACTCTCAGCATAAATCTTATAAATATCCTCAGTTCCAGATGGTCGAGCTGCAAACCAACCATTTTTTGTTGTAACTTTTAGACCTCCAATACTTGCATTATTTCCACTTGCATTTGTATAGATGTTTTCTATTTCTTCATTTGCTAAAGTTTTAGATGTAATGTCTTTTACACTAAGATTTTTTAGTTTAGCTTTTTGTTCATAATTTGCAACTGCATCAACTCTTTTATAATAAGCTTTTCCAAACTCTTTTTCAAACTCTTGATAAATAACTCCTGGATCTTTTTTTAACTTTGCAGTAATTTCAGCAGCTAAAAGATTTAAAATAATTCCATCTTTATCAGTAGACCAAACACTTCCATCTTTTCTTAAAAATGATGCTCCAGCGCTCTCTTCACCACCAAAAGCTAAACTTCCCTCATATAAACCTTCAACAAACCATTTAAATCCAACAGGTACTTCATAAAGTCTTTTATCTAAAGATTTAACAACTTTATCAATCATTGAACTTGAAACTAAAGTTTTACCAACTCCTAAATCATTTTTCCAAGATTTTCTATTTGAAAATAGATACCAAATAGCAACGGTTAAATAATGGTTAGGATTCATAAGTCCTACACTTTTTGTTACGATTCCATGTCTATCAAAATCTGGGTCATTAGCGAATGCAATATCATATTTATCAGCTAATTGTATAAGTGAAGCCATAGCATAAGGTGAAGAACAATCCATTCTTATTTTTCCATCATGGTCACATGACATAAAAGAAAAAGTAGGGTCAATTGAATCATTTACAATATCAAGGTTAAGTCCATAAATTTCATTTATTTTTTTATAAACTTCTAAACCAGATCCACCTAGCGGATCTACACCAATATTTAGATTTGCATTTTTTATAATATCCATATCAATAATAGTGTCTAATGCTTTTACATAAGGAGTTATAAAATCAGCAATTTCTAAAAATTTAGATTCATATATTTTATCTTTTGCAATGAATTTAACATCTTTTAGACCATCTTTTAATATTTCATTTGCTCTTTTTTCTATAACAGATGTAACATCAGTATCTGAAGGCCCTCCATTTGGAGTGTTGTATTTAAATCCACCATCACATGGAGGATTATGTGAAGGAGTTATAATTACACCATCATTTAAATCTTTTGAACTTTTATTTGATTCAATTATCGTAAAAGACATAACAGGAGTTGGAGTATATGAGTTCTCTGGTGCAATTTTACATTGAACTTCATTCGCTAAAAAAACTTGTAAAGCTGTTATTTGAGCAGGAGTTGATAAAGCATGAGTATCAATTCCAATATGCATAACACCAGTTATTCCAGCATTTTTTCTATATTCACAAAGTGCTTGTGTGATTGCTAAAATATGGTCTTCATTAAAACTTGATTTTTTAGAATTCCCTCTGTGACCAGATGTTCCAAAACTAACTTTTTGACTTTGAATATTTATATCTGGCTTATTAATATAATAGGCTTCGATTAGTTCTTCAATATTTTCTAGTATTTCTTTAGGTGCTTTTTTACCTGCTAAATTATTTATCAAGTTTTATCCTTTGCTATTTTAATTGCTTTTATAAAAAGAAGCGTTATTTTATCGAAACATTCCTTTTATGATAACGGAAAAAATAAAATTCCCTTTTCAATAAGGAAGCGAAAATATGAAAAGGGAATAGGAATAATTGTTAGTATTTATGAGTCATATCTAAAATAGGAGGTAATTTAATAGACTTTCATATTGTATTGAAATAAAATGTAAGAAAAATGTAAGAAAAATAAAACTTTTAAAAAAGATTTTATTTTTCAAACAAAAGAAGAAACTACATTCTAATTCTCCTATCTTAGCCTACAAATACGATGTTCTGGGCTTTTTGTAAATAAATTCGTAAATTCCTAAAAAAACTTTTGAAATAAGAGTACGGGGAAAATACGATAACTTAAAATTGTTTGTACCAAACAAGGATTTGAAAGAAATGTACAAATACAGTTATTATAGAAAAACAATTAAGGAAGAACATAAGGCAATCTTAGGATTAACAGAATTTAAATTCAGTTTAAAAGATATTAATAAAAAACATCAAAATGTAGTTAAAGCCGTTTTCGAGATTGAAATTGATAAGGTATATAAAAATATTAATGACTTTAACAAAGAAAAATTTAAAGAATTCATGGAATTAGTTTATCATAAGACACTATCAGATTTATATAATATAAATAATAGTTTACTATTAGATAAATATCTAAATATTAAGAATAATGAAAAACCTGATTATCTTCTAATAGATTTATTTAAAATCTGCGAAGAACACGAAAAGATAGATAAAAATTTCAAAGAAGAAACATTGAAAAACAATAAAAGATATAGACAAAAGCTTTTAGACTTTTTACCTAAAGGTATCACATATAATCAAATAACAGTAAAACAAGTAGAAGAATTTAAAAAAGCAAATATCATATTAGGAGCAAATAGCTGGAATAATGTACTTGCTCAACTTAATAAATCTTTTAATTATTTAGTAGAAAAAAAGAAATTAATAGATGAAAATAAATTCTCAACTTTAGATACTCGAGAAGATAAAATCGTTGAAAAAGAAGATTTTGAAAAAGAAGAGATAGAAAATATTATTAACAATTGCCATCAAAAAGAAATAAAAATAGCTATGACAATTCAAGCTTTTACAGGTATGAGAATCGGAGAAATTGCTCCACTCACATATAAGAATTTAAAAGATTTAGAATGCCTTAACATTAATTATTTGGAAGATACAAAAACAAAAAAACATAATAGATTGATACCTATTCATAAAACTTTAAAACGAGAATTAATTAAATATTTTGAAGAAAATAATATAAAAAATGATAATGATAACTTATTCAAAATGAAAAAATTAAATGATAATGTAAACAAACAAATTAAAAAACAAATTAATATTATAAATGAAAAAATTATAAATGATGAAGATAAAAGAGCTTACAAAACTTCTCATAAATTTAGATATAAATTTATCCAAGAATTAAATCATCATCATCAAGAATTGGCGAATTATATAACAGTATTATGTGGACATACAACAAGTGAAGATGGAAAATATCATAAAAAAAGTAATAGTAATAATATTAATTTTGATTTATATAATAAAGGAAAAGCGAATTGGGATACACTTGTAAAAATGATTCATTGCTTCGATTTTGATATAAAATAGATTGGAGGATGCTATTCTTTCGGGATTGTTAAGGGGTTTACCCCCTAACCCCACACATACCTTGAAAGGTATGTTTTAGTGGGCTAAAGCATATAATAGTTTATTTTGTTCATTTTTAAATACAATTTTAAAAATCACTTATAATTATTTACCATAATATAGGAGTTTATTATGGCTAAATTTATAAGTGTAAATGCAAAGTATTACACAAAAAAAGAGTTATATAAAAGACACTTTCACAATACGAGAGAGGCTTTTATTAACTATCTTTTACCTGCTGATGAGATTAAATTTAATAACCTTGAATATGCTTTTGAAGAAAAGAATATGGTGCGGTCATTTTTAAATTTAGACAAGAAAAAAACAGAGGTTCAAAAGAAAAAAGGATTTTATAAAAAAAATGGAAATGATTTAGTGGAAATGGTTGTTGCACTAAGTGAAGAACAAGCATTAAATTATTTAAACACTCAAAATGGTGAAGATAAAATTTTAGAGGGTTTAAAACAGTTTGCAGATGATATAAAACAACAATATGGATTTGAACCAATATCAATTTTTTTACATACAGATGAGGGTTATATAAAACCTAACGGTGATGTTCATTATAATATTCATGCTCATGTTGATTTTCTAAATTTTGATTTTAATAAAGAAAAAACTGTATTAAGAAATTTAAGAAAAAAAGATTGGGGAGATATTCAAGACTTAGCTCAATCTTCTTTCCAAAAAAAAGATTTAGATTTTATACGAGGTACAAAAAAACTTGATAACACAAAAGACCATCTTAACAAAAATGATTATATAAGTTATAAACAAGAAAGAGAAATAAATCAAAATAATTCAACTCTAAATAAATATCAAATTGAATTGAATAATATTATAGAAGAGATAAATCCTTTAAAAATTGAATTAGAAAATTTATTAGTTGAATATAAACAAGAATATACCTCTTTAAACACATTAAAAAATGATATTAAAGAGCAAAGAGCTATTTATGATAGAACTTCAACAGAATATCAAAATCTGACTATAAAATTTAAAGATACACAAAAGCAAGAACAAGCATCAAGAAATGAATTTAGAAATTTATCTTTAGAATTAGAAAAAATAAAAGAGAACATCAATAAAGGAAATGATTATATAAAACTACAAGAAGATAAAATCAAATCTTTAAATCCAAGTGAAACTGAAAAAAGAAACAAAGAAATTTATATCCATAATTTAAAACTAAAAAATGATGAAATAAATATTTTAAAAAATCAGTTGGAATCTCAATTAAAAGAAAAAATCTACTATAAAGATAATTATATTAAATTGATGGAAGAGATGAAGTTTAATGAATACTTAATCTAAAATAGTGTTTAAAAATATTATTGTAGAGAACTTTTCAAAGTTTTATAAATGTATAATATAAACAGGATAGTAAGTACTAAAATCAAAAAAATGCAAATCATAAGGAGTTAGCGTGGACATACAACCAGATAAACAAAGTATTGATAAGGTCTTTTCAAATACAACTTATTTTATAGATTTTTATCAACGCCAATATAAATGGAATGAAATACCTGTTAAGAGGTTGCTGGATGATGTATTATTTAGATTTAAAACGGAATATGAAAAAAATAAAGATTCTGATATTGAGCTTGAAAAATTAATAGATCAATACGGGTGGTACTACTTAAATAGTTATGTTACAAATAAATCTGATGGAAAGCTGTATATTGTTGATGGTCAACAAAGATTGACAACATTAACTCTAATTTTAATAAAATTAATGCATTTAGCAAAAGTTTTTGATTCAAAATTATCATTTTGGATCCAAAGTAAAATTGTTGGACAGTCTGGATATAACCAAACATTTTGGATGAATCATGAAGCACATCTATTAACATTACAAGGATTATTTGAAGGTAATGAATTAGATAAAATTGATGTGTCTTCAGGCATAACTGCAAAAAATATGATAGATAACTATAAAGTAATAGATAATTTATTAGAAAAAGAATTTATTAATAAACATATTTATGAATCTTTTGTTTTTTACTTTCTTAAAAGATTAGTATTGATAAATTTAAATGTAGAACAAACTGATGTTCCAATGATTTTTGAGGTAATTAATGATAGAGGTGTACGATTAAAACCTTATGAAATTTTAAAAGGTAAGCTTTTAGGGCAAATAGATAAGATTGAAATTGAAGAACTAAAATTAAATGAATTATGGGATAAACAAATTGATTCAATTAATGCTTTTGCAGATGATGAAATAGATAATTTCTTTACATACTTTTTACGCTCGAAATTTGCAAATAAGGTAGGTGATGCAAAAAAATTTGATAAAGATTATCATAGAACAATATTTAATACACAGTTAAAACTTGAACATAATACTAAGGCTGTTAAAATGTTTTTGCAAAATGAATTTAAATATTATACGAATTTATATAAAAAGATTTTAGATTATGAAAAAAATTTTAATGAAGATTTTGAATACGTTTATTTTAATAAACTTAATGATATGAATACACAGTTTTTATTAATTCTTTCAAGTTGTAAAATAGATGATAGTGAAGAAAGTGAAAAAATAAAAGAAATTTCTAAATGCTTGGATAAGTTATTTTGCTTACTTCAACTTCAAAGAAGCTATGATTCAAATAGTTTCACTTCAATAATTTATGAATTAAGTGCAGAAATTAGAGAAATAGAAACAAAAGAAATTAGTAATATATTTGATAAATATTTAAAGAAACTTTTATCAGAAACAAGAAGTGGCATTGTAGAAGATATTTTAAACTATGCATTTTTTAAAGATGCGGGTATAGAAATTGGTAAGAGATTTAAAAGATATTTTTTTGCAAGAGTTGAACGCTTTATTGCTAAAAATACAAATATGCTGATGAAGCAAAATTTTTATGATTTAGTTGTAAATACAGGAACAGTTAATGGATTTCATATTGAACATATTTTAGCAGAAAATGATGAAAATCATCAATTGTTTAATAATGAAATGGAGATATTTGAAAGTGAAAGAAACAGATTAGGTGGACTTCTATTATTAAAAGGAAAGGATAATATATCAAGTAATAATGAAACATATTCAGATAAGCTAAAAAGTTATGCAGGAACATTATATTGGAATGAAACTTTATTAGAAGATACATATAAATCAAACTTAGATTTTCAACGTATGGCAAGAACCCATAATTTAGCTTTTAGAGCTATGAATAATTTTGGAAAAGAAGAAATAGAAGAAAGGCATAAACTTCTTTTTGAAATTACAAAAATAATTTGGGAGTGTTAGAAATTCTCTTGTTTCAAGCAAAAGTATTAGAAAGAAAATGGAATTTTAATTCCATTTCTTTTAATAAATTATCTACTTTTAACATAGACATTTTTACCATCAAAATCTACATTAGTTTTAACTTTTTGCTCAAACTCTAACCCAACCAGATTTTTTAAATGTTCAAGATATAAAACTTCAAATTCATTATAAAAATTAAAGATTTGATTAAATTTTTTAGGATTATATCTAATACATAAAATATATAAATCATAAATTATGATGCAGTATTTATCCAATTTATCGGTTCTATCATAAAATTCTTTTAAATATTTTTCTAAAATCTCCAGTTCTTGTTTTTTATTGAGTTGAGTTATTTCAATATTCAAATCTTCAAGATATTTTTTTAATCTTTTTAATTCAAATCTTGTTCTATCCGATAAAGATATATTTTTATCTAATAAATTTATTAACATCAAAAATATCATTTTATTCTCCACGTTGAAATTGTTTTTATAATCTGTTTCATTTTTTAATTCCTTATATTTATAAGGAATTATTTTAACTAAGTGAAAAATGAATTTATCTTCTTTTCGTGTTTTTATAAAAGAAATTCAATAAATAAATTTCTATCATTTATTAACCACTTCTTTATTTTTAAAATAAATTTTATGTATGAATTGGAAAGAGTAAATATATAGAATAGTAAGAGAGGTAAAATTGTTAATTGCATATTAGCAATTAGCAATTTTAACTTAATGAAAATTCAATTAAGTCAATTTTTTAAACTTTTGTAAAAAATAAATATATATGTGATTACTTTTGATTTTATAGAATATTTGAATAGTTGTTGTACTTATAATAACTGTAAATATAAAAAATGAGCAAAAAAAAAGAAGAGATGCTAACTCTTCTTTTTTGTAAGTATTTAATCTTGATATGATTAACTTTGATTTTAAGTTGCAAATAATTTGCTAATTTATAAATTAATGCTTTTGCTCAAAAAAGGCAAAAGTTGATATATTCAGAATTCTTTACTCAAGAGCATCATAAACATATTAATAATCAATATTTTATTAATAGAAAGAAAATTCACTTAACTATTACATTTAATAAATCAAATGATTTTAATAAGAGATATATTATTGCTCTTAGTAAGTTTTTAACTCAAAAGAGTATCCAACATAATCTATATTCTTGGATATGTGGAACAAAAAGAAAATATAAGAGAGCTACAAATTCACACCCACGAAAAGAACACGCTCACATTATCATATATTCAAAAGTAAAATTAAATAATCTAATTGATAAATTCTTTAATGATTTAATAAATAGTGGTGTAAATGGAGTTTATAGCTATGATATAGCTAAAATTTATGATGTTGAGGGGTTACTGTCATATTTGCATGATGGACATCATATCTATGAAAGTAGCTATTATAAATATAAAAATAAAATTGTATCTATTTGGTTTCATTCAAGAAGTAAAATGATTCATAAAAAAGTTTATTTACTTGAAGAATTAGAAACTAAAAAAGATATTACTAAATCAAAATCAAAAATTGAGAAAATTAAAAATCCAATTTTCTATAATGTTAAATTTAAAATTAAATCTAATTTGAAAATGAATTATTATTATAAATTTAGAAAGTATCTTGATAGTTCGTAAAATCGGATTCGCAAAAAGAGTACGAAAAAACATTAAGCACTTTTTAAGTTGCTTAATGTTATTAACTACATACTTTTACATGCATTTTTAAGTATTATTTACATAGAAATAATAGAGGAAAATTACATTCTAATTTCTTCTCTTTTTTGTAAGAATACCCATCTTTCGTCGATTCTTTTTTGCCATTCGTCGATTAGATATTCATATTCAGGTTTAAATAAATGTTTAAATCTTGGTTGTGCACCTAAATAATCTCTTACTGGAACAATATTTTTTGGTCTGTAAGTGATGTTTAATTCTCTTCCCTCAATGATTTCATATAATGGGAAAACAAGTGAATCAACAGCTAAATCAGAAACTTCAATAGTTTGATTTGGAGCAAATTTCCACTCAGTTGTACAAGCAGACATTGCATTTATAAATACAGGTCCCTGAGTATCAAAACCTCTTTGGATTTTTTTAACCATATCTTTCCATTTATTTGGAGCAACTTGCGCAACATAAGGTGCACCATGAGCTGCCATAATAGAAACTATATCTTTTTTCTGTCTTTTTTCACCATAAGAGTGACTTCCAGCAGGTGCTGTTGTTGTACTTGAACCAATAGGTGTAGATGAACTTCTTTGCCCACCAGTGTTTGCATAAACTTCATTGTCTAAACAAACATACATAAAGTCATGTCCTCTTTCAAAACATCCAGAAATCCATTGGAATCCAATATCATATGTTGAACCGTCTCCACCAAAAGTTACAAATTTTGGTTGAGGAGTATCAGCACTTATTCTTCCTTTGTTTCTTAATGCTTTGTTCATTGTCTCAACTCCTGCCATTGCAGTTGAAGAGTTTTCAAATCCGATATGAATCCAAGAACAATCCCATGAAGTATGAGGATAAATTGCTGTACAAACTTCTAAACATCCAGTTGAAGCAGATACAACTAAGTTATCATTTGTTGCATTTAAAACTTCTCTAACGATAATTGAGTGGGCACAACCTGGACATAAAAGGTGAGAACCTTCAAATCTTTCAGCAGCTGTTGAAAATGATTTTAAGTTTTTAATCTCTTTTTGTGTATTAACTAATGTACTCATTTTGTCTCTCCTTGCACTTCATAGAAACTAAGTTCTGGTCCTCTAACTCCTACAAATCTTTGGATTTTTCCAGATAGTTTTCCAGCTTTCGCTTCTTTATCTAATGTTCTAAATATATCTTTTAATGCTGCAACTGTCATATCTCTTCCACCTAAACCATAGATAAGATTTGACATTAATGGTCTTGCTTTTGTGTTGATTAACGCACCAGAAATTTCATTAAATAGTGCTCCAACAGTTCCACCAGGTGCAGATCTATCCATACATGCAATTGCTTTCATACCTTGTAAAGCCTCTGCAATTTCTTCAAGTGGGAAAGGTCTAAATACTCTTGGTGCAACAACTGCTGCATTTATTCCCTCTTCTTTTAGTTGGTTAATTGCTAACATCGCTGTTTCAAAAGTTGAACCTAAACATACAATTGCAACATCTGCATTTTCTAAATTATAAGATTCAACAAGTTTATATTCTCTTCCTGTTAACTCTTTGAACTTTTTGAATGTTTCAAGAATAACTTTTTTAGAAGCCATTAAAGCTGCATGTTGTTTTGCTTTATGTTCAAAGTGCCAATCTTGTTCAGTTTGTACACCATGAGTTACTGGTTTGTCAAAATTTAAAAGTGCATTTACTTGTAAGTAATCACCTACAAATTTACAAGCAACTTCATCTTTTAATGGAATAACATTTTGAGCAGTATGAGAAGTCATAAATCCATCTTGGTTAGAAATAACTGGTAATCTAACATCTGGATGCTCAGAAATTTTAAATGCCATTAGAGTCATATCATAAGCTTGTTGTGGAGAAAATGCATCAATAGAAACCCATCCCGCATCCCTTGTAAGATATAAATCTGAGTGGTCACCATTTACATTTAGAGGTGCTGCTAATGCTCTATTAACTAGACATAAAACAACAGGAATTCTCATTCCAGATGCTTGATATAATACTTCAATCATTAGAGCTAAACCTTGAGATGAAGTTGCAGTAGCAACTCTCCCACCAGCAGCTCCAGCTCCAACACATGCACTCATAGCAGCGTGTTCAGATTCAACCATGATTACTTCACCATCAATATATCCATTTGCATGGAACATTGCATAATTCTCAACTGTAGCAGTTGAAGGTGTAATAGGATAAGCAGCAACAACATCTACATCGGCTTGTCTTAAAGCCTGAGAGTTTGCCATGTTTCCATCCCAAACTTCAACACCTTTTAATTCCATTACTCTTTTATTCATTATTATTCACCTTTCTTTTTTTTCTCAGGCCATTGTGCAAGTGCATTTTCAACAGTTTCATACTCATTGAACATTAAAAGTGATTTTGGATTTGTAGGACAAACGCTTACACATAATCCACAACCTTTACAGTGTTCATAATCAACACCTTTCATCTCTTTATTTCTTGCAATGATTGATGTATCAGGACAGAATATCCAGCAATTTTGACAGTCAATACATGTCTCAGAATTCCAAACTGGTTTAAGAACTCTCCAGTCTCCAACACTCATACTTTTTGAGCTAGTTTCTGAATACATTCTATCTTCAGGTTGCATATCTGCAATATTATAATTTATATCACCGTTGAATGTAAAAAGAGCAGCACCAGGTACTAACTCATCCCATCCCATTTCACTTATTGGTTTACTCATTTTTTTATCCTTTTAGTGAACTTCATCATAAGCTCGTTGGATTGCAATCATATTTGCATCAATAACATTTTGAGGTAACTTTTTAAGTACACCTTTCATTTTCTCTTTAAAATAGTCAAGTTCAAACATTCCACTAACTTTCATAAATGCACCAAGCATTGGAGTATTTGGAATAGCTTTTCCAATTGTATCCCTAGCAATTTGAAAACAATCAAGTACGAATACTCTATCTTCAATACCTTGTAAAGTAGGAACTAAAGAGATTAATTCTTCTTTTTTTAGGTGCGTTGTAATAATATATTTTGTAGTCTCTTTTCCATTTGCAGTAATATTATCTGTAATTGCTAGACCTGGATCTAGAATAAAAACAAAATCAGGTTGCATATATTTTTCATGATTAAATATTGGTTCATCATCAATTCTATTGTATGCCGTCATAGACGCACCTCTTTTTGCTGAACCATAAAAAGCAAAAGCTTGAACTTGTTTACCTGTTTCAGCAACAACAGAACCAAGACCTTTTGCACCAGTTACAGCACCTTGTCCTGCACGGCTATGCCATCTAATTTCTAACATAGAGGCTCTCCTTATTATTTAATATTAAATTTGACTTAAAAAATTTAATTAGTCTTTAGTATTATAGAAAACTTTAACTTAAATGAACTTTTATTAACTTAAATTAAAATTGAACAATAAATTAAAAATTATCTATATACTGTAAAGTACTATTTAATGGATATATTAGCTATTATTTGAGGATAATATAAATATAGAAATATTATAGAACTACAGACTGATATTTATATGATAAATAATAAGTAGTTTATAATATTAAGCTATTATTGATTTGTAGTTATAATGTTTTAATGTGATTGATTGCATCAAGTGCATTAGATTTTATGATATCTGTATATTTAAGTAACTCTTCTTTTTCTCCATATCCACATAAAACACCAATAGAATTAACATTTGCATCATTTGCTGCTATTAAATCTAGTTTTGTATCACCAATCATCCAAACAGTATGTTTGTCTTTATCATAATTCATCTGTTCAAGTGTAATTAAAATTGGTTCTGGATGTGGTTTTGGATTTTGTACATTTTCTCTTCCTGTTACTATTTCAAAAAATTGAGCGATATTAAAGTGTTCAAGTAACGGCATAGTATACATTCTAGTTTTTGTTGTAACTACACTAACTCTTGCAAATAAAGAGGCTTCATAAACTGCATCATAGGCATTTTCTAAAAGTGTAGTTTGTTCTTTTGAAATAACTCTATATCTGTTTTTGTAAGAGTCAACAAAATCCCAAACTTTAGATTCATCCACACCTAACTCTTTATACATTACATCAAGTGGGTAACCAATTAATGATTTAATTGTTTCATCATTACCATTAAAATCAAATTCCAACTCTTTAAAAGAGTGATAAAAAGTAGAAACTATTGCATCTGTTGAGTCTATTAAAGTTCCATCTAAATCAAAAAGTATTATTTTGTTTTTTTCCATATATGTTATTTCCTATTTTTTTAATTATTAATTTTCTAGTTCCCAATCTTTTTGGTTATGCATTATTCCTATAAAAGATGGTTCGATATTTTTTATATCTTTATTTACAACAGTTATAGAATCTGGTATATATAAAAATAGATATGGTAAATCATCATTGATTTTTTTGAAAATCTCTTTATATATTTTTCCTAATTCATCTCTATTTATAGTATTTGCACCTTTTTCAATAAGTTTATCAACTTCTTGATTTTCGTATGAAACTAAATTAAATCCACCAAGTTTTGAACTTGAACTATGCCATAGTGGATATGCATCTGGCATTAATGCTAGTGACCAACCCAAAAGTACAGCTTCAAACTTTCTTGGATGAACAACTGTATTTAAAAATGCTTGCCACTCCATAACTCTTATATTCATTATAATTCCAGCTTTTTGCAGTTGGTATTGTAAGATTTGAGCAGCATTTATTCTAATATCATTTCCAGTATTTGTAACTATTTCAAATGAAAAAGGATTTCTTTCATCAAAGCCAGCTTCTTTTAAAAGCTTTTTTGCTTTTTCAATATCTTGAGTTATTGATTTCACTTCATCATTATAAGCAAATGAACCAGGTAAGAAAGGTCCATTACAAACTTTTCCATATCCAAAAAATAGAATATCAACTAACTCTTGTCTATTTATGGCATATGATAAAGCTTGTCTGATTCTTATATCTTTGAATTTCTCATTTTTTAAATTAAATCCTAAATAGGTATATGAAAAACTAGGTTTTTGCATAATCGTGTAATTTTTCTTAAAATTATCATCTATTTGTCTATCAACTTGAATTGGGTCTAATCCTCCAATATCAAGTTTTTTTTGTTTTAAATATAAAAAAGAGGTATTTGGATCAGGTAAAAATTTATATAAGATTTTATCAATTTTGGGTTTACCATCAAAATAATCTTCATTTGCAATTAGTTCAATATCTTGTCCTTGTTTAAACTCTTTTAATTTATAAGACCCCGTTCCTATTGGATTTTTATTAAATGAACTTGTCATTAAATCTTTATCATCTTTTAGAAGATGATAAGGGAGAATTCCAACCATCCATGTTTCAATAGCTTTAAAGTAGGGTTGTTTATAAATTATCTCAAGAGTATAATCATCAAGTGCTTTAACACTTTGAACTTCTTTGAAGTTTGATTTTATAGAGTTAAATACTTTTGGATTAATAATTTGTTCATAAGTAAAAATTACATCTTTTGCTGTGAATTTTTCTTTATCATGCCAAAGTACATTTTCTTTTAATTTTACAATTAATTTTATTGGTGTTTCAAAGTTGTATGATTTTGCTAAATCAACAGTTGGATTTCCATCTTTGTCATATTTGAATAAACCATTAAAAAGCCAATCTGATATTTCACTACTTGCACTATCATTTGCTAAAATTGGATTTAGTCTACTTGGACTTGAACTCATTGATAAATTTAAAGTACTTGCACTTAAGTAAGTAAGGATTAATAGGTAAAAGGTTAAAAATTTCATAAAGTATTGTATAGTTTTTTTATAAAAAAAGGCATAAAAAAAGGGAGCAACTTTCGTTGCTCCCTTTTTCGTAAAAAAGAAGAGATTCTCTTTTGTATTCCAAAAATTATCTTTTTGAGAATTGAGAAGATTTTCTTGCTTTTTTCTTTCCGAATTTTTTTCTTTCAACAGATCTTGAATCTCTTGTTAATAAACCGTAAGGTTTTAAGATAGCTCTGAATTGCTCATCAAAAGCAACTAATGCTCTTGAAATACCATGTCTTGCAGCATCAGCTTGTGCAGAATATCCACCACCAAGAGTTTTTACAATAATGTTTACAGAAGTTTCTTGTTTAGCAACATTTAATGGTTGCATAACTCTTTTTTTAATTGATTCATGTCCACCTAACCAAGCGTCAAGAGTTTGACCATTGATTGTTAATTGACCGTTACCATTTTCTAGCCATACTTTTGCTACAGCTGTTTTTCTTCTTCCAGTTGCATATACTTTTGCCATTACTCTTATCCTTTAATTTGCGCAGTATGAGGGTGTTCACTTCCTGCATATACTTTTAATTTTTTTAACATAGCTTTTCCAAGAGTAGTTTTTGGAAGCATACCTCTAGCAGCTAGTTTGTATAATTTTTCTGGATTTTTTTCAAACATTTCAGACATTTTGTGAGTTTTTGTACTACCAAAATAACCTGAGTGTGTAAAGTAATTTTTACTTTCTAATTTTTTACCAGAAAATCTTGCTTTTGATGCATTTATAATAACAACAAAATCTCCGCAGTCTACATTTGGTGTAAAACAAGGTTTGTTTTTCCCTCTTAAGATAGTAGCAACTTCTGTAATAATTCTTCCGAATACTTTATCAGTTGCATCAACTACTATCCAATCTCTTTCGATTTCGTTAGCATGTGCCATTTGAGTAAATTTCATTTATTTTCTCCGCTTTTTTAATGAGGTGGAATCATAGTGTAGTAATACTTAGTATTTGCTTAAATTAAGTATAAATTAATATTTTATGCAAAATTGAGACCCTTTTTTAAATTCTGAATGAATTTCAAGGGTAAAATTATGTAAAGAAAGTACAGATTGAACAATAAAAAGTCCAAGTCCTAGGGAATTGTTCCAACCATTATTTGAAATCCTATAAAATTTCTGATTTATTCTTTCTAGTTCTTTTTCTTCTATTCCAATCCCTTTATCAATAACACAAATTGAATTGTTAGAAATATTTACAATAATCTCATCTTCTGAGTATTTTAAAGCATTCTCAATTAGATTAGAAATAGCCATTGATATAAGAGTTTCATCAACTTTTAACGTAACATCATCACCATGAATATGTATATCACTATTTTTGTATTTATCTTTTAAATCGCTAATACATGTTTCAATCAATTTCTTCATAGAACAAGGGACAAGAAGAAGCTCTTGTTTACCTTCTTCAAGTTTTAGTGTGAGTCTTAGTTTATCAATAATGTGAGACATTTTATTTGAATTAGAATAAATCTTTTTCAGGAATTTTGTTTTCATGGCTTGAGGCATTTGTTCATCATTTAAAATTGTTTCACTGTATCCTGAGATAATCGCAATTGGATTTTTGAATTCATGGGAAATAGCTGAAATAATTTCATCTTTTTGTCTATTTGCAAGTTTTAATTTTGCATTTTGTTTAGCTTTTTGTTTTTCTCTTTTTGAGAGTTTTATAGCGACTTTATTTAATAGTTTTGTAATTTTGTTAAATTCATAAGTATATTTTGAATCAAGATTAAAAGAAGGCTTTTTATGGGCTAAAAGTGTTAAAAAGTGAAGAATATCATCGGTCTCTTTTTTTATTCTAATACTAATAAAATAAGTTGCTAAAAAAGCAATAACTAAGAAAAATGTAATAAATAGAAATATTTCTAGAGTAAGACCCATAAAATTATCCGTTACATTAGCAATATAATCAGCCATTCTAATGTAATAAATATTATTTTCAATTACTATTTTTTTTGCAATATATAATAACTCTTTATCAATAGTTTCAGATTTTCTAGTATCTCTTCCTATCTCATTATTTTTAGCTTCAATAATCTCTTTTCTATTTAGATGATTTTTTATTAGTGAAAGTTCTTTATCACTATCAGCAATTACTACACCTGCTTCATCTATTATTGTGATTCTTAGATTTAATTTTTTATGTAATTCTTGTACTATTTGGCTTATATTATCTAAGCCATTTTTATTTTTAAAAACAATTGATAAGGTATCTATATTTTGAAGAAGATTTTTTTCAATTTGATGAATATAAATATTTTTAGACCAAAAGTAAGTAATAATACTTAAACTAATAAGAATAGCAAGGAAAATTGTAATATAAGTTCTTAGAAAAAGTTGGTGTATTTTTAACAAAAAATGTAACCTTCGCCTCTAATTGAACGAATATAATCTTTTTCGCCATTTGGATCAATTTTAGCTTTTAATCTTTTAATTGCAACATTTACAGTTTTCTCTTTTTTCTCAAAAGAGTCTTGCCAAACACTGTTTAATAAATGCTCTCTAGTCATCAAAATATCTTTGTTTTTAATAAATTCTAGTAATAAGTCATGTTCAAGATGGGTTAAATCCATTTCAACTTCATCTATGTAAAACTTTTTATTTGAAGACTTATATACAATATCTTTTATTTTTAGAATATCAATATCTTTTGAAGTTCTTTTGATAACAGCTTTTACCCTTGCACATAACTCTTTTACATTAAAAGGTTTTGTTATGTAATCATCTGCATGACTATCAAAACCTTCAATAATATCTTCATCTCTATCTTTTGCCGTTACATAAATAACAGGATTTATATACCCTTGTTGTTTAATTTCGTTTATGAATGTAGTTCCTTCAATTCCAGGAAGATTTCTATCCATAATAATTAAATCAACTTGTTCTTCATTTAAAATGTTTCGCACATTTTTATCAATTGTTAAAAAACCTGCTGTTTCATAACCCTCTTTTTGAAGATTATATTCAAGTAGTTCTAAAATATCTTCTTCATCTTCTACTATTAAAATTAGTTTATTATTCATCTGAATTTGACTCTTTTGTAGTTGTAACTTTTTTATTTGGTCTTTCATCATCGTACTCTATTACTGTATCTTTTGAAATTTTTATAATACCAGGTGAGAATTTTATAGCCAAAATTCTAAACACAAAAAATACAAAAATTACAAATAATAAAAATGAAATATCAAAGTAATCTCTATTTTTATTTGTAGTTAAAATAATTACGTCACGGATTAAGAAAATGATGAAAATATCAATAACATATCTTAATCTTAAAGTCTCTTTTTTGATGAAATCAGAAATCATTTTCACAACTTCCATTACAACAATAAACTCTAACATTAAAATAATTGCTTTGTAAAATTCTATGCCAGCAATAAGTATTAACATCAAAATAATCATTGCTGCAAGAACTTCAAAGTTGGTACTGAAGTAGTTTTTTATTTTATTTATAGCTTTTTTCATTCAAAAAGTATATCATAAATATTATGATTGTACTATATCTCCACCAACTTGAGCAAAGTGCAATAAATTAGCGATTGAGACAGCTCTATCAGCTATTTTCTCAAGTCTTCTTAATGCACTTAATATATCAAAATACTCTTTTGATAAATCAAGATTTTTTGATATTAATTTTAGAATATTTTTTTCTATCATTAAATATAAATCATCAGTTTTACTCTCTTCAACTACAACTCTATGATACTTCTCTTCAATATGTTTTGCATTTGTTTCGTCTAATATTGAAATAGATGTTTGAAGTGAAAGTAGTGCTGATCTTAATAATGGAATTGCATATTCTAAAATCATACTTGTATTTAAATCATCTGAATAAGATTTTTTAAACATTTTTGCAAAATCTTTTGTATTAGAACCAGTTCTTACTAACTCATTTGTAATTTTCAGAAATGAAACTAATTGTCTTAAATCTTTTGCTTCTGGTGAATATAAAGCTAATGTTGTAACTATAATATTATCAATCTCATTTGATCTTAATAGTAGTTTTTTCTCAGTTATTTGAACATTTTTTAAATCATCAATTTTTTTATCTTCTAATGCTCTTAGAGATAATTCTAATGACTCAACAACATCAATACCAATTTTTGATATTTCATTTTTAATATTTTGTAATTTTATTTCGTAAGGTTTTAACATTATCCAAATCTCCCTGTAATATAGTCTTCTGTTTTTTTATGGTGTGGATTAACAAAAATAGTTTCTGTTTCATCATATTCAATCAATTTTCCTAAATGGAAAAATGCTGTGTAATCTGCAACTCTTGCTGCTTGTTGCATATTATGAGTTACAGTAATGATTGTATAATCTTGTTTTAACTCAAGCATTAAAGCTTCAATTTTTTCTGTTGAAATTGGGTCAAGTGCTGATGTAGGTTCATCCATTAAAATAACTTCTGGTTTAATTGCAATTGTTCTAGCAATACAAAGTCTTTGTTGTTGACCACCAGATAATGAAGTTCCAGGCGCGTGTAATTTATCTTTTACTTCATTCCAAAGACCAGATTTAATAAGTGATGTTTCAACAAGTTCATCACACTCTTTTCCTTTTCTTACAATTCCATGTTTTAGTGGAGCATAAGCAACATTGTCATAGATAGATTTTGGAAATGGATTTGGTTGTTGAAATACCATTCCAATTTTTTTTCTAACACTTACTTCATCAACATCTCTGTCATAAATATTTTTACTGTCAATTATGATTGAACCATCAATTTTAACTATTGGGATTAAATCATTCATTCTATTGATACATCTTAAAAATGTTGATTTTCCACAACCTGATGGTCCAATTAGTGCTGTAATTTTGTTTTCGTATAAATTTGCTGAAATATCAAAAAGTGCTTGATTTGTTCCGTAATATAAATTTAAATTTTTTACATCAATTTTAATTTTATTGTCATTTTTTATCATAATAATTTCCCTTTTACCATTTAACTTCGAATTTTTTTCTTAAATAGATTGCTATTGTATTTAGTGAAATTAAAATTGTTAATAACACCATAATTCCTGCTGCTGTTTTTTCTATATACATACCCTCTGGCATTCCAGCCCATGTAAATAATTGTGCTGGCATAACAGTTGCTGCTTGTGTAACCATTGATGGAGCATCTGGAATAAATGCAATCATACCAATAATAATTAAAGGAGCGGTTTCTCCCATTGCATGTGCTAAACCAATGATTGAACCTGTTAATACTCCAGGAAATGCTAAAGGTAAAACGTGATCTCTTGTTACTTGAATTTTGTTAAGTCCTAAACCATATCCTGCTTGTCTGATATTATCAGGAACAGCTCTTAAGGCTGCTCGTGAACTTACAATAATAATTGGTAATGTCATAAGTGCAAGAGTTAATCCACCAACTAATGGCGAGCTTCTTGGCATTCCAAATAAATTTATAAATATCGCAAGTCCTAAAAGACCAAATAAAATAGATGGAATAGCAGCTAGATTATTGATATTTATCTCAATAAATCTTGTGAATTTATTATCCCCTGCAAACTCTTCAAGATAAATAGCAGTCATAACTCCAATTGGGAAAGCCACAACCATTGTTATTATCAAAGTTAAAACTGAACCGATTATTGCAGAATACATACCAGCATATTCTGGAATTTTTGAGTCACCATTTTTAAAGAAAATAGCATTAAATTTCTTTTGGATTAATCCTTGAGAATACAATTCATCAACTAATTCAATCTCTTTGTCTTTTAATTTATTATTGTGACCTTTTAAATATTGGTCTACTTGGTCATCTGCTAAGACCCAAGTTACTTGTGTCGTGTCCATTAAAGTTGGATTAGCTTTTACAAGACTTGGAATATCTCTTAACCATGCTCTTGATACAATGTCTCTATACTTTTTATCAACAGCAAATCTTGTGTCATCTAAAGATTTTTCATTGTAAGTAACATCTACTTGAATATAAGCAACATGAAAAGCAGGTATTCCTTTTCCAATAATATCAAATAAGAAAAATCCTAAAAATGCAATTGAAAAGATTAATGAAGTCAAAGTAAACTTTTTAAATCTATTTGCACTTGCATGTCTTGATTTCATATTTGGATCGTAAAAAGGGTTATTATTAACTTTTTGTTTTTTTCTTTTAATCATAATGTGTTCACTTTATATTTTTCTTTAAATTTTCTAATTAGTGACAATGAAATCATATTTAAAATTAGTGTCACGATAAATAAAATTAATCCTAAAGCAAATGCTGAAAGGGTTTCTGGTGAATTAAATTCAAAATCTCCTACAAGAGAATTTACAATTGTAACAGTAACTGTTGTCATGTCTTCAAGTGGATTCCAAGATAGATTTGGTCTTAAACCAGCTGCCATAACAACAATCATTGTTTCACCAAATGCTTTTGATAAAGCAAGAAGTGAAGCTGAAATAATTCCTGGCATTGCAGATGGTAAAACAATATTTTTTATAGTTTCACCATGTGTCATTCCAAGTCCAAATGCTGCTTTTCTTTGAGAGTCAGGTACCGATCTAATAACGTCATCAGAAAGTGATGAAATAACGGGAATAATCATAATTCCCATTACAATACCAGAAGCAAGTGCAGAGTTAAAAGTAGCTTCTAAACCAATAGCAGCAGCTGCTTTTACTACTAAAGGTGCAACAGTAATTGCAGCAAAAAAACCATAAACAACTGTTGGAATACCAGCTAATATTTCCAAAAGAGGTTTTACATAATCTCTTAATCTAGGACTTGCATATTCACTCATGTAAATAGCACTTCCAAGACCAATAGGAATTGCAACACTAAGAGCTACAATTGTGATTATAAATGTACCTGCAAAAATTGGTAATGCCCCGAATTGACTTCCTATTACACCTGGTGACCATGTAGTTCCTGTAATAAAATACCAAAAACTTCTTAGTTTAAAGAATTCTATTGCTTCAAATAATATGGAAAATAAAATTCCAAGAGTTGTCAAAATTGAGATAGCTGCTGCACTAATTAAAGCTAATTTAATTAGTTTCTCATTAAGTTCTCTTTGTTTCTTTCTTGATTCAAAAGTGCTCAATACTTTTGCCTTTGTATTAGTTTAATACATAATTTTAGAAAAATTTGGTTACAGAATGGTTACAGCTTATAAAACGCTTGATATAGGCTCTTGTGCACCTTTAGATGCTTTTTTTAGAATGTTTAAAGTGTTGTCAAAATTCGCAATATTTGATTTTGAATTTATCTCAATAATTGCAGATGAAACAGATAATAGATCAAATTTTCTTTCCATATTAAAACGATCTTTAGCAAGCATGAATCCATTTTCTTTGTCTTTTTTTGTATAAATATTTTCAGCTGTATTTTTAAATTCATTTTGAACTTCTGAAGTTAATTTATATACTTCATCAAATGTATGATTTCTTAATCCAACAAAAAAATCATCTCCCCCGATATGTGCAATAAAAGCATCTTTTGGGTATCTCTTTTGAAGAAGTTCTGAAAAAATTAGTATAGCTCTGTCTCCTTGTCTAAATCCATAAATATCATTAAATGGTTTAAAATGATTAAAATCAAAATAGATAATATGAGTAATTGTTTTTTGATTTTTTTTGAGTGTTTTTTCAATAAACTTCTCTATTTGATTGTTCCCTGGTAATTTTGTCAGTGGATTTTGATTTGTTGCTATTTCAATGTTTCTTTTATATGAAAGAGTTAAAAGAGAATTTAAATTAATAAAGCCTCTATATTTATTTGATTGGGTAATGAATATTCCAATAGCTTCTTTAGAATTATGATTGTACATTTCAAGTATTTTATCAATTCCCCACGATATATCTACAAATAAAGCAGGTTTTAAATACTTGATTAAACTAGAAGAAAAAGTTTTATTCTGTGCAAGAGCTAAACCATATTGTGAATAAGATATTTTCTTAATATCAGTTTCGTAAATAATTCCTAAAAAGTTATCATATTCATCAACAATTGGTACAAAGTTGTTTTTTGTGGATTCTTTAAAATGTACAAAAAGTTCATATAAAGAAGTATTTACACAAAGTGCAACAATTGGTTCAATAAACTCATCATCTATTGTTGCATTTGGATTATTTCTTTTATCTTCATTTATTAGCGTTAAAATATTATTATAAATAGGTTTTATTTTTTCAATATCAACTGTTGGCTTTTGAACTAAGTAACCTTGTATAAAATCTGCACCAATATCTTTACATGTATAAAATTCTTTCTCAGTTTCAATACCCTCTGCAACTACTTGCATTCCCATAATATGTGCCATTTCTATAATAGACGAGCAAAAAAGTCTTTTCTTTGAATCTTGGTCTATATTTGAAATAAAAAATCTATCCAATTTTATTACATGGGCTTCACTAAAATATAAAAGTTTAAGACCAGAAACTCCAATTCCGAAATCATCAATTGCAATAGAGTAACCATTCTCTTTATATCTTTGAATCATAGTTGAAAGGGCATTTTGTTCAATTGCTGTACCTTTTTCGCTAAGTTCAAAACAGATTACATTTTTATTTAATTTATATTTTTTCAAAATTTTTGAAGTATTTCCAGCTGAGAGATTTTTATTATAAATAATTCGATTATCTAGATTATAGAATAATCGTAAATTATCAATTTCTATTTCAGAAAATTTTTGTATAGCTTTTTCTCGTAATTGTAAATCTAATTCATATAAATAATCATCATTAAAAGCGGCATCAAATAAATCATCAATGTAGTTTAATCCAGGAATATTTTGAACATTTCTAATAAGAGCTTCAACGGCATAAATTTTACCAGTGTGAGAGTGAATAATAGGCTGAAATGCATAATCTAATTTGTCAACAACTTGATTCCAATTTGTCATAGTACAACCTAAATTTTATTTTTTAATATCATTGCAAAGTTTTTATCTCTTTGTTCGCGGCAACAGATAAAAACTTAGCAATGACATCTTTTATAAAAGAGAAGAAATCTTCTCTTTTATTGAATTAATATTATTTTAATTGATCTAAAGTCAATTTCTCGTTATTCATAACTTTTGTTCTAGCTGCACTTCTTACATTTTCAGGTAATACAACAAGACCTAATTCTGTCAAGATTCCATCTTTTCCAATCATTTTTTCAGACATAAATAAGTTTGAATACTCTTTTAAAGCAGGAACTTCTTTTAAATGTGAGTTTTTGATATAAAAATACATTGATCTAGCAATTGGGTATTTACCTGAAGAGATAGTATCAACTGTTGGTTCAATACTATCAATAGTTACACCTGAAACTTTATCTTTGTTCTCTTCTAAGAATGAATAACCAAAGATACCAACTGCAGCTGGATTTTTAGTTAATTTTTGAACAATTAAGTTATCATTCTCACCAGATTCTACATAAACACCATCTGTTCTAATAACTGAATATGTTTTATATTTTTTGTTTGCATTTTCATCAGCTTTGAATAAATCTGTATAAACTGGCATTTTCTCAAATACATGTTGTAGTACTAACTCTTCAAATGAATCTCTTGTACCAGATGATTTTGGTGGTCCGTAAACAATTATTTCTCTAGAAGGTAAAGATGCATCAATATCTGACCATTTTTTATAAGGATTTTTAATTAAAGATTTACCGTCTTTTGAAGGAACTTCTTCAGCAACTGCTAAAGCTAATTGAGCTTTTGTTACATTAAATCCTGCGGCTTTAGAATCTTGAGCAATTGCAATACCATCAAAACCAATAATAGCTTCAGTAATATCTGTTACTCCATTTTCTTCACATAGTTTTAATTCTTTGTCTTTGATTCTTCTTGATGCATTTGCTATATCAGGTGTATTTATATCTGCACCTGCACAAAATAGTTTCATTCCTCCACCTGTTCCAGTTGATTCAACAACTGGTGTTGGGAATTTTGTAGTTGAACCTAATTCTTCAGCAACTGAAGATGAAAAAGGATAAACAGTAGATGAACCAACGATTTTGATTTGGTCTCTTGCACTTAAAGTTGTTACTAATAAAGCACTCGCGATTAATGCCATAGATGTTTTTTTGATAGCCATTATTTTCTCCATATATTTATTACGGTGGAAGTTTAATGACAATTGATTACATTTTGGTTACTTCTATTTTAAATTTATCTTCAAACTCTTTATATGTTCGTACAAAAAGTTCTTCGCAATCGTTTGGTTTATAGATTATAGCTTTTGTCCAAATATCATTTTCTTGGATTTTACAAAAGTTTATAGTAGTGTAGGGTTTATTATTTTTGTAGTGTATATAAGTTTTATTAAGTTCTATCATTTTAAATTAAAAAAAAAGCTAATGGATTATAATCCATTAGCTTCGATGAGTCTAGATTGATGATCAGCAATAAGAGGATCAATCACTTCATCAAACAGACCATCATTCATGATGTAATCAAGTCTATATAAAGTCAAGTTGATTCTATGATCACTGATTCTATTTTGTGGATAGTTATAAGTTCTTATTCTTCCACTTCTATCACCAGTACCAACTTGTTCTTTTCTAGTAGCACCTTCAGATTCCATTTTTTTATTTATTTCTATTTCATAAAGCTTAGCTTTTAAAACTTTCATAGCTCTATCTTTATTTTTGTGTTGAGACTTTTGATCTTGATTTGTTACAACAATTCCAGAAGGAATATGAGTGATTCTAACAGCCGAGTCTGTAGTATTTACAGATTGACCACCATTTCCACTGGCTCTCATAACATCAATTTTTAAATCATTTGGATTGATTTCAACTTCTACATCATCAACTTCAGGCATAACAGCAACAGTAATAGCTGATGTGTGAACCCTTCCTTGAGATTCAGTTGCAGGAACCCTTTGTACTCTATGTGTACCACCCTCAAACTTTAGTTTTGAGTAAACATGGTCACCTTTGATTAGAAATACAATCTCTTTATATCCATTTGATTCGCTCTCACTTGAGCTCATAATTTCAACTTTCCAACCATTGTTTTCTGCATATCTTAAATAACCTCTAAAAAGGTCACCTACAAAGATAGCAGCTTCATCACCACCCGTACCAGCTCTTAACTCTAAATAGATATTTTTATCATCATTAGGGTCTTTGGGAATCATTAAAAATTTAATTTCATCTTCAAGTTTTGGTTTTCTTGTTTCTAATTCTTTGAGTTCTTCTTTTGCTAAATCACCAAGTTCTGGATCATCAAGCATCATTTTGTTTTCATCAATGTCATCCATTAATTTAACATACTCACGAGCTTTAATAACAATAGGTTGCATATTTGACTGTTCTTTTGACAGATCAGTCATTCTTTTTATATCATTAGTAATATCCGGAGCCATTAATAAATTATTAATTTCTTCGTATCTATTAATAAATGGTTGTAGTCTGCTTTTTAACATAAACTATATAGCGTTAACTTTTACTTGTAATCTACTTACTCTTCTAGAAGCAGTTTCTTTTTTTAAGATACCTTTAGATACACAATGGTGTAAATATTTGTTAGCAGTTTTCATTGCATCTACTGCTTTTTCTTTATCAGCTGTGTCGATAGCTGCTAATACATTTTTCGTTACGTTTTTGATTCTAGTTTTGTAAAATCTGTTTCTTTCTGTTTTAACTCTAGTTTGTCTAGCTCTTTTTTCAGAAGATTTGTGATTTGCCATTTTTTTAACCTCTTTATAAAATTTTTAAGGGTAGAATATTACCTAAAGTAACTTAAACAGAGTTTAATTTTAGGAAGATTTAATGAAACTATTCGGAACAGATGGTGTTAGAGGTAAAGCTGGCGATTTTTTAGATGCAATTACAGTACTAAAATTAGCAAAAGCAGCTGGTATATATTTTAGAAAACATTCAACAACTAAAAAAATACTTGTAGGTAAAGATACAAGAAGAAGTGGTTATATGATTGAAAATGCCCTTGTTAGTGGATTAACTGCTGTTGGTTATGATGTAATTCAAATAGGACCCATGCCAACACCTGCAATTGCTTATTTAACAGAGAGTATGAGATGTGACGCTGGAATTATGATTAGTGCATCACATAATCCTTATGAAGATAATGGAATAAAGTTTTTTGATAATCATGGTGATAAGTTAAATACAGATTGTGAAGAAGCAATAGAAGCAATTTTTAATGATAATGAATTAATGCAAAGTGAACAAGTAACGGGAAGAAACATCGGTGCTTCAAAAAGAATTGATGATGTTATTGGAAGATATATAGTATCAATTAAAAGTTCATTTCCAAGAGACTTAAATTTAAGTGGTATGAGAATAGTTCTTGATTGTGCAAATGGTGCAGCGTACAAAGTAGGACCTACAATTTTGCAAGAGTTAGGTGCAGATGTAATTGTTGTAAACAACAAACCAGATGGATTTAATATCAATGAAGATTGTGGAGCAATGCATCCTGAATATATTGGTAAAATGGTAAGAGAATATAGAGCAGACATTGGACTAGCCCTTGATGGTGATGCTGATAGATTGGTTATTATTGATGAAAAAGGTGAAGTAGTTGATGGTGATAAATTAATTGGTGCATTATGTAATTATCTAAATGATGAAAAGCTTTTAAAAGGTAATGGTTGTGTGGCAACTGTTATGTCAAATAAAGCTTTAGAAGACTATTTATCTTCAAAAGGTATTGAATTATTTAGATCAAATGTTGGTGATAAATATGTTCTTGAAATAATGAAAGAAAAAGGCATAAACTTTGGAGGTGAACAAAGTGGACACATTATTTTTTCAGATACAGCAAAAACAGGAGATGGATTAGCTTCATCTTTACAAGTATTAGCGCTTATTCTAAAAACTGGAAAAAAAGCTAGTGAAGTACTAAATCCATTTGAGTTATACCCTCAGATTTTACATAATATGAAAGTTATAGAAAAAATTCCTTTAGATAAAATAAAAGGTTTAGAAGAGATTTTAAAAGCAATTAGAGAAAAAGGGATTCGAGATTTAATTAGATATTCAGGAACTGAAAATAAAATTAGATTACTTCTTGAGGGAAAAAATAAAAAAGATGTTGAAGAGTCAATGGAAACTTTAAAATCATTTTTTAAAAAAGTATTATGAAAAAAGAGTTAAAAATTGCTATAACTATTTTTGTAGTTGTTTTTATAATAGATCAAGCGGTTAAATTTGGTTTTTCAAATTTAGCTTGGGATGTAGATGGTCCTTATATGTCTTTGAAATTGGCATATAATTATGGTGTTGCTTTTTCAATGTTCTCTTTTTTAGAACATAATTTAAAATATATTCAATTAATTATTGTTTTAATTGCAACGCTATATTTATTTAAAAATCAAAATGTTTTTAAAGAGTATTATTTACCAATAGCTTTGTTATATGCAGGTGGTTTATCAAATATTTTAGATAGATTTACTTATGGTGGAGTTGTTGATTATTTTTATTGGCACTATTTATTTGATTTTGCAATATTTAACATTGCAGATGTGATGATAGATTTAGCCGTTGTAATAATAATTTATAAACAAATCAAACAATCAAGAGAAGAAAAAAAACAAAAAGAGATTAATTCGTAAATTTGTAGCTTAAAAAAGATTTAGCTATAATCGAAAAAATTTTATTAAAATCATAGGAAGAGTTTAATTATGGGTCAAACAATAACAGAAAAAATTTTTAGTGAGCATGTAGGTCATAAAGTATATGCAGGAGAGATTGTAAGAAGTCCAATTGATATGGTAATTGGAAATGACATTACAACTCCAATTTCAATAAAAGCATTTGAAGATGGTGGTTTTGAAAAATTAGTAAATCCAGAAGGTTTTGCAATTGTACTTGACCACTTTATTCCAGCTAAAGATATAGCATCTGCAAATCAAGCGAAAATCTCAAGAGATTTTGCTATGAAACATGATTTAAAATATTTCTTTGATGAAAAAGATATGGGAATTGAACATGCATTATTACCTGAAAAAGGTTTAGTATTACCAGGTGATGTAATTATTGGTGCAGACTCACATACATGTACACATGGAGCACTTGGTGCATTTTCAACAGGTATGGGTTCAACTGATATTTCTTTTGGAATGATTACTGGTGGTAACTGGTTTAAAATTCCTGAATCAATAAAAGTAGTATTTAAAGGAAAACCAGGTCCTTATGTAACTGGTAAAGATTTAATTTTAGAAATTATTAGAATCCTTGGTGTTGATGGAGCTTTATATAAAGCTTTAGAATTCACAGGTGATACAATTCAATATTTATCAATGGATGACAGATTCTCTTTATGTAACATGGCTATTGAAGCAGGTGCTAAAAATGGTATTGTTGCATATGATGAAATTACAAAAGAGTTTTTAGATTCAAGAGAAAGTTTAAGAGCTGAACCAAAAATTCATTATTCAGATGATGATGCGGTTTATTGTCAAGTAATCGAGATTGATGTTGAAAAATTAAATCCAGTAATTGCATATCCATTTTTACCATCAAATGGTCACTCAGTAAATCAAGCTGTTATTGATAATATTAGAGTTGATCAAGTATTTATTGGAAGCTGTACAAATGGAAGATTATCAGATTTTAAAGTTGCAGCTGAAATCTTAAAAGATAAAAAAGTTGCACGTCATGTAAGACTTATTTTAACTCCTGGAACTCAGAAAATTCTAAGAGATGCTCAAAAAGCTGGATATATTGATATTTTAGTTGACGCAGGTGCAGTTGTATCAAATCCAACTTGTGGAGCATGTTTAGGTGGATATATGGGAATTTTAGGAGATGGAGAAGTTTGTATCTCTACAACTAATAGAAACTTTGTTGGAAGAATGGGTTCAAGAAGCTCAAAAATTTATTTAGCAAATAGTGCAGTTGCAGCTGCAAGTGCTATTTCTGGATATATTACAGACCCAAGAAGTTTATAATATGATAACTCCTTTTGAAATTACTTGTGTAATTTTAAGTGGAGGTAAAAGCTCTCGAATGGGAGAAGATAAATCTCTTCTTCCATTTTCTACTTCTAAGACTTTAATCCAATATCAATATGAACGATTAAAACCCTATTTTAAAAATATTTATATATCTTCAAAAATAAATAAATTCGATTTTTTAGAAACAGATTTTTTAATATTAGATGAAAATCAAGAAGTTTTCTCACCAATCCTAGCATTAGATTCTATTTTTAATAAATTGAAAAATCAAAAAATTTTTATAATTACTGTTGATTCTCCTTTTGTTTCAATTGAGACAATTTCTAAATTAATTATTGAATCAGAAAACTATGATATTTGTATTGCACAAACCCAAAAAACTCATAATTTATGTGGAATCTTTTCTTCTAATAT
>JBBRXF010000010.1:0-43644 GCA_038248665.1 Campylobacterales bacterium
AGGTACAACCTTTACTCTTTTTTTTAAGTAATCTGCACACTAACTCCACACAAAACAAATAAAATACTACTAATTTAGTACATTAGGAGTATATCAGTGAAAAATTTAATCAAAATAGTTTTAGGACTTTTTTTAACATTTGGCTTTTTGAATGCGGAACTATTAGAACAAAGTGGTCAAAAAGATGGCTTTGATGTGAAACTTAGCTCTACTAAAGCTTTAATCGTAGGTACAAATGAGTTTGTAGTTGAATTATTTAAAGATTCAAAAGTAATAAATACAGCAAAAGTAAAAGTAAAGTTTTTCATGCCTGAAATGCCAGGAATGCCTTATATGGAATCGGAAGAGAACGCAGTTTTAGTTGATGGGAAATATAAAATGAATATTAATATTCCAATGGGTGGAACATGGCAATATCAATTAAAATTTAAAACAGATGATGGTGTAGTTCACATTGTAAAAGGTAGTGTAAATTTATAATGTTAAGAATATTACTAAGCTCATTTCTTGCTAGTTCTCTTTTAAGTGCTGTAACAATAGATGAGCTAGTAAAAAATAGTTTTGAGAAAAACTATGATTTAAAAAGTATTGATAAATCAATAAAAGTAGCAAATGAACAGATAAAGGTTTCTAAAAATTGGGAAAATCCAATGTTGGCATTTAAAACAAATAATATTGGATTTAATAAACCATTATCAAATCAAAAAGAGTATGGCGTTGAACTTACACAAGTTATTCCTATTGGTAAGCGTCTTGATATTGAAGAAAATATTGCTAAAAAAGATAGAAATATCAAGATATTTGATTTGGAAGATAAAAAGTTGGAGCTAGAATCAAAGATATATGAATATTCTTATACTATTTTGATTTTAGAGAAACGATACAAACTAATAGAAAATTATCAAAAAAATATAGAGAAATTAGAAGAGTTAAATAATTCTTTATACAAATATCAAAAAGCTTCTTTAAACGAAGTTTTAAATACAAAAGTATCAAATTTAGATTTAAAACTTGAGCTTGAGAATTTAAAGACAATGATAGATAATTTGTATCTAAATTTAGAACAAATAACTTATGAAAAGATTCAAACAATAGATGAAAATGTAGATATTAAAGAGATAAATAAAACTTCAATAAATCAAGAACTTCTAAACACTCATCCAAAAATAAAAACTTTACAAGAAGATAGTTTAAAATATAAAGATATGGCCTCACTAGAAGAGGCAAAAAAATATTCGAATGTAACATTGAGTTTGGAATATATGCAAAATAATGAGCAGGATTATGGGAATGTAACAGTTGGAATTCCACTTCCACTTTATAAAACCGAAAATATAAATGCTCTAAAAGCTAAAATGAGTTCTAATGAAACAAATGATAGATTAGACAGTTTTATGTATAACTTATCTTTGCAAACAAACATTGATTTAAACAATTTAAATCAAAGTGCTAGAAATTATAGATTAATCCAAAAAGAGATAATTCCATTAAAACAAAAAATCCAAGAAAGTTTAGAAAATTACAATAGTTTTGATATGGTAAAACCACAGGAGAGCATAAACAATCTAAATGAATTAATTACATATGAAACTAAGGCTTTAGATGAAGCCCAAAAATATTATGAAAGTTACTCAAAACTTATATATTCAACAAATAAAGGTTTAAAATGATTAAAAATATAATAATAACTACCCTACTTTTAAGTTGTTTTTTACAAGCTGAAATTTTAGATGCAAAACAGTTATTCAATAAAAAGATTACAAAAGTATTAAAAGAAGAAGTATCTATAAATAAAAGCTTTTATGGAGTTACAAAAGTAGATGAATCAACATTGACGGATGTTGTAAGTAGATTTGATGGTTTTATTACAAAACTAAATGCAAATAATAAATATATGACAATAAAAAAAGGTGAACCTTTATACTCTATTTATTCTCAAGATATTTTATCTATTCAAAATGAACTTCTAATAGCAAAAGATTTAAATCCAAATATTTACAAAACTACTTTATTAAGACTTGATAATTTAGATATTTCTAAAAGTGAACAACAAAGAATAAAAGATGGAAAAGTAAATTCAAATGGTATCGTTGTCTTTTCGCCAATGAATGGTTTATTAATGGGAAAAAATATAAATCAATCTAGTGCTGTATCAAAAGGAGAAATGCTTTTACAGTTAGCTTCTTTAGATAAAATCTGGTTTATAGCTTCTGTTTATCAAAATGATTTAGAGTATATAAAAAAAGATAGAGATGCCTTTGTAAATATTGATGGAATAAGTGAAAAAATAGCTTCTAAAGTTGATTTTGTTTACCCTATTTTTGATGATAAAACTAAAACAGTTGATGTTAGATTTGTTTTAGAAAATAAGGATTTAAAACTATTCCCAAGTATGTTTGGGAAAGTTGATATTAGTGTAAAAAACGATGTTATGCTGACTCTGCCAAAAACAGCAGTGCTAAAAAAAGCAAATGATTTTTATGTATTTAGACCACTAGATAAAGGTGATTTTGAACCTGTAAAAATAAAGGCTAAAAGAATAGCTTCAAATAAATATGAGATTTTAAGTGGTTTGCAAGAGAATGATGAAGTAATTAATAATGCTTTATTTTTATTAGATTCAGATGCAGTTACAAATTCATTGTATCAATCTGATGATGAGAACTGGTAATTGTCATGGTAGAAAGTATAATTGCATATAGTATAAGAAATAAATTCTTAGTACTTTTTTTTGTAGGTATATTAACAATATCATCATTTTGGGCAGTTAAAAATACAAATCTAGATGCCCTACCCGACTTATCACCTCCTCAAGTTATTATACAAGTTGAATGGAATGGACAAAGTCCAAAAACAATAGAAGAGCAAATCTCTTATCCCTTAATCTCAAATCTGATGAGTTTGCCAAATATTCAAACGGTTCGAGCAATGAGTTCATTTTCAAATGCAATGATATATATTATCTTTAAAGATGGAACTGATATTTATGATTCAAGAAGTAGAGTACTAGAGCAACTTTCAACTCTTCAAGGGACTTTCCCAACTGGTTCAACAGTTCAATTAGGACCAGATGCAACAGGTGTAGGTTGGGCTTATGAATATGCACTAAAATCAAAAACAAAAGGTTTAGCTGAGTTACGAACTTTACAAGATTATTATTATAAATATGCACTTTTAGGAGTTGATGGAGTTAGCGAAATTGCCTCTATTGGTGGATATATTAAAAACTATGAAATTACTTTAAATCAAGATAAATTAGTTCAATATGGACTCAGTGTTGACGAGGTAAAAAAAGTAATTCAAGCAAGCAATAATGATACGGGTGGAAGAATTATTTTAGAAAATGGTTATGAGCAAATTATTACAGCTCGTGGTTACCTAAAATCAGTTGGCGATATTGAAGATATTACAATTGAAACTTTGAATAATGTACCTCTAAAAATAAAAGATATAGCGCAAGTAAATATAACATCATCAAATAGAAGAGGAATGGCTGATTTAGATGGGCAAGGAGAGACAGTAGGAGGAATTGTAGTAGTTCGTTATGGAGAAAACCCATACGCAGTTATAAAGGCTGTAAAAGAAAGATTAGCTACATTACAAATCCCAGATGTTGAAGTTGTAGAAGTTTATGATAGAACTTCACTAATTGATAAAGCAATAGATACACTAAAACATACTTTGATTGAAGAATCGATTATTGTAGCAATTATCTCTGGATTGTTTTTATTTCATTTTAGATCAGCTTTAATTATTATTATAACTCTTCCAATTACAGTACTAATTAGTTTTTTACTAATGAAAGTTTTTGGAATTGGCTCAAATATTATGAGTTTAGGTGGAATTGCAATAGCAATTGGAGCAATGGTAGATGCCACAATTGTAATGGTTGAAAATGCCCACAAATATCTACAAGGAAAAGAAAATATTTCAAATGAAAAGAGAGTTGAAATAATTATAAAATCAGCAAAACAAGTTGGTCGTCCAATATTCTTTGCTCTGATTTTAGTTGTAGTTTCATTTTTACCAATTTTTGCTCTAACGGGACAAGAAGGAAAACTTTTTACACCACTTGCTTTTACAAAATCATTTGCAATGATGACAGGAGCCATTTTATCAATTACTATAGTTCCTATTTTAATGATTTTTTTAATTCGTGGAAAAATCATGGCAGAAGATAAAAATATATTAAATAAGTTTTTTATTAATATCTATTCACCCTTGTTAAAAATCTCGTTGAAACTGAGATATTTAGTAGTTTTAATTTATATAGGAACTGTTGTTTTTGCCTATACAGTTTATGAAAAACAAAATTGGGAATTTATGCCAATGATGAATGAACAAACTTTTATGTATATGCCAGTAACTCCCTATGGAATAGGAATTGATTTAGCAAAAGAATTAGCTCAAAAAACAGATATGGTTTTAAAATCATTTCCAGAAGTGCAAACAGCCTTTGCAAAAGTTGGGCGTGCTCAAACAGCAACAGATCCAGCACCACTTGCAATGATTGAAACCGTTGTTACTTTTAAACCTCAAGATGAGTGGAGAGAGGGAATGACTTATAAAAAATTACTTGAAGAGATGAATGCAAAACTTCAAGTTAATGGATTAATTAATTCATGGACTTATCCAATTAGAGGTCGTATTGACATGCTTTTAACTGGTATTAGAACACCTCTTGGAATAAAACTTTATGGGAATGACCATAAAGTTTTAGAAGAAACAGCTGGAAAAATTGAAAAAGAGTTAAGAAAATATAAGGGAACTCTATCCGTATCATCTGATAAGGTTAATTCAGGATATTATCTAAATATTGCAATTAATGAAGAGATGATTTCAAGATATGGAATAAATAAAAATGATATTTTAGACACTATATCTTTTGGGGTTGGTGGCGCACAAATTTCAACTTTTTTTGATAAGTTAGAAAGATACCCAATAAGCCTAAGATTTGAAGCAAATCAAAGGGAAGATTTAACAACATTAGAAAATCTTCAAATAAAAACAAAATTAGGTTTCCAACCATTAAGACTATTTGCAGATTTAAAATATGAAGAGGGACCATCAGTTATAAAATCTGAAAAAGCATTAAATGTAAATTTCATCTATATAACACCAAATGAAGGGGTCTCAACAAAACAATATAAAGATGAAGCAAAAGAGTTATTAAAACAAATTGAGTTACCATCTGGTTACTATTTTGAATGGGCGGGACAAAGTGAATATTTAGAATCAGCAATGAAAAGATTACTTTATATTATTCCAATAACATTGATGATTATATTTGTATTAATATATTTGGCATTAAAAAATATGACTTATACTTTAATTATATTTTTCACCCTACCTTTTGCTTTAACAGGAGGAATATTTTATTTAGATTATCTAAACTTTAATATCTCAATTGCAGTAATTGTTGGATTCCTCGCACTCTTAGGAGTTGCTTCAGAAACTTCTATTGTTATGCTTGTATATTTACATGAAGCTATGGTTGAGTTAAAACAAAATTGTACAAATTGTTCAAATAATGAAATCGCAAAAGCAATATATAAAGGTGCAGTTTTAAGGCTTCGTCCAAAACTTATGACGCTATTTACAATTTTAGGAGGATTAATTCCTATTATGTATATTCATGGTGTTGGAAGTGAAGTAATGCAAAGAATTGCAGCACCTATGATTGGTGGGATGGCTACTTCTACATTTTTAACATTAATTATCATACCAGCAGTTTTTTATATGATGAATTTTAAAAAAGAAGTTTCTACACATTAATTAAACAAAAAAAGAATAGAATTTAACAATTCAAAAAAAGGATACAAAGATGAAATCTATTGCAAAAATAGCAAGTGCACTAATATTAAGTTTTGGTTTGGCAACTGCCTCAGAATATGTTGTAGATGATGTTCATACAAATGTAGGATTTACTGTAAAACATATGATGATTACAAATGTAAAAGGTGAGTTTAAAACTTATGATGCAAAGATTGACTTTGATAATGCAAGTAAAACTTTTAAAGCTTTTAGTGCTTCAGTTGATACAGGTTCAATTGATACGGGAATTGAAAAAAGAGATGCCCACTTAAAAAGTTCTGATTTCTTTTTAAGTGAAAAATTCCCAAAAATGACTTTTGTAATGAAATCATATAAAGCAGATGGAGATGAAGGAAAGATGAGTGGAGATTTAACAATCAGAGGTATTACAAAACCTGTAGTTTTTGATGTTGAAGATATGGCTAGTGTAAAAGATTTACAAGGAAATAATAGAGTTGGATTTACATTAAAAGGTAAAATCAATAGAATGGATTATGATTTAAAATGGAATAAAGCTTTAGAAGCAGGTGGTGTGGTAGTTGCTGAAGAAGTTAAAATAGCTGTAGATGTGGAAGCAGTAGAAAAGTAATAATTTTAAATTATACTTACACTAATCAAATTAAAATTAAGGATATAAAATGAATATGAAAACAAAATTAGCTGGGTTATTTTTAGGTGCATTACTTGCAGCAACATCTGCTGTTGCTGCTGATAGTTCAACTGCAACTGGTAAATGTGGCGGTGATATGAAAAAAGAGATGATGGATAAAAAAGGTGCTTCTTGTGGAACTGGTAAATGTGGTGCGAACATGAAAGAAGAAACAAAAGGTGCTTCTTGTGGAACTGGAAAATGTGGTGGTGAGATGAAAAATGATATGTCTAAAATGAAGAATGATATGAAAGACATGAAAGATACAAAAAATGGTTCTTGTGGAACTGGAAAATGTGGTTCTAAATAATTATTTCTAAAGAAGCCTTAATGGCTTCTTTATTATAAACTCTTATTACAAAGCTTTTTTAATAAATTGTTAGTGTAAAAATAAGCAAAAATTGCAGCACTATATATCATAAATAAAATCCCAAACCATAAGTAAATAAACTCAAGTTCAAAATATTTTACTATTAAATAGGCAATAATTAATTTGGCAAAAATTTGTCTATAAAGTCCTATGTATAAAAGCATTTTAGGCTCTTTAATTCCTTGAAGTGTTGATACACAAATAAATAAAACCACATAAGCATAAAATATCCAAATCTCAACAAGCAAATAATCTACTCCAAAATCTACAACAATCGGATTTGAATCAAATAAAGAGATTATGAATCTTCCCAAAATCGTAAGAGATATTATTCCAATTGTAGAGAAAATAAATCCATATTTTAATGATACTTTTAAAGTTTCAATAACTCTATCATATTTTTTTGCACCAAAGTTATTTGATACAAGGGCTAAAACTGCTGTATTTAGTCCCAGAGCAGGTAAAAGCATAAGTTGTTCAACTCTGTACCCTATTCCGTATCCTGCAACGGCTTGTACACCATAGTGAGATACAAAATAAGTAAGAATAAGTGAACCAATTGACATTGTAAGCATATTTAAACTTGCAGGTAATCCTTGAGCAATAAAAAGCTTATAAACTCTAATATTAGGCATAAAATATTCAAGTTTTTCAAAATGTACAAGTTTTGTTTGTAAAACTTTATAAAGCAGATAAAACATATTTACGACTTGAATTAAAACAGTTGCAAGGGCAAGACCTTTTATTCCAAGAGCTGGCATAAATAAAAAGCCATAAATAAAAATATAATTTAAAACTATATTTGCAAAAAAGCCAAAGATTAAACTATTTCTGTAAGATTTTGTATCTCCAGTGGCCACTAATATTGAGTTCAAAGAAAAGTTAAACATAAAAAATACAGAACCAAATAAAATTGTATTTATATAATCAAGTGAAATTTGAAGATATTCATCTTTTGCACCTAAAAGCATAAAAAGATAAGGTGAAGCAAAATATCCAATTACCGTTAAAACAATTCCAATTACTGGCACAAAAATAAGCCCTTTATGGGCATAAATTGAAGCTAATTTATATCTTTTTTTACCAAGTGCATTTCCTAAAAGTGCAGTAATCGCTGAACTAAAACCATATCCAAAACCAATTATTAAGAAAAAAATCATAAAAGATAGGGTTAAAGCTGAAATAGCTTGAGTTGAAATAAGTCCTGCATAAAAAGTGTCAACAACATTGTACATTGTATTAAAAAACATTCCAACACTAGCAGGAATTGCTAGTTGTCTTATTAAAGTTGGAATATTTTGAGTGGTTAGATTTAAAGAGTTTTCTTTCAAATTATTAGAATAGTGAACTATTCTTCTATTCTTATCATTGCAGGTTTACATAAAACAACACCTGAATTTTCTAATTCATTTATTGCTTTTAAAATATCTCGTTCAACTGAAATGTGAGTTGTAAGAAGTAAATTTGCACTACCATTTTTTAAAGGTTTTTGCATCATTGCTTCAATTGAGATTGAGTTATCTCCTAAAATAGTTGCTATTTTTGCTAATGTCCCTGATTTATCAGCAACTTCAAGTCTTAGGTAATATTTTGTTTGAATGTTATCTTTTGACATTAAAGTGATTTTTTCACCTGGTTGGTTTTCAAAACCAAGCATTGGTGAACCTTTCCCACGTCTAGCTATATCAATAATATTTGCAATTACAGCAGATGCTGTAGCATCACCGCCTGCCCCTGCTCCATAAAACATAGTTTCACCAACTTTATCTCCAACTACAGAGATTCCATTCATAACACCATCAACTTTTGCAGTCATTTTATCTTCAGGAATTAAAACAGGATGAACTCTTAATTCAACTTCATTTCCTACTTTTTTTGCAATTCCTAATAATTTAATTGAATATTCAAACTCTTTAGCAAATGCAATATCTGCACTTGTAATGTTTTGAATGCCTTCAATTAAAATATCCTCAGGTTTAACATCAATTCCATAAGCAATAGAACCAAGAATTAAAAGTTTATGTGCAGCATCAAACCCACCAACATCAAAAGTAGGGTCAGATTCAGCATAACCTAACTCTTGAGCCTCTTTTAAAATGTCATTATAGTTAACACCGTCATTTATCATTCTTGTTAACATATAATTACAAGTTCCATTCATAATACCTTGAATAGATTTAATGTGATTTGCACTTAATCCATCTCTTAGGGCATTAATAATTGGAATTCCACCTGCAACTGCCGCTTCAAATTCAAAGGGAATATCACCAGCAAGCTCTTGAAGTTCATATCTATGATATGCTAAAAGAGCTTTATTAGCAGTAACCACTGCTTTACCTTTTAACAAAGCTTTTCTAACAATTTCATTTGGTTTATCAATTCCACCCATTAATTCAACAACTACATCAATAGAGTCATCATTTAAAACATCATCAATATTGTCTGTAAGTTTAATATCTACATCTCTTATTTTATGTAAGTTTGAAACTACTCCAAGTGTTGCTACAATCTCTTTACCAGCACGTGCGGTTATAATATTTTTATTATCTCTTAAAATATTTGCAACGCTAGCTCCAACTGTACCAACTCCAATAATTCCAACTCTTAACATGAATAATTCCTATTTCTCTAATGATTTTAAATATTTCTTTATATTTTTTGCAGCTTGTCTAATTCTTTTTTCATTTTCAATTAGTGCAATTCTTACATATTGGTCACCATAGTTACCAAAACCAATTCCTGGACTAACAGCTACTTGTGCTTGAGTTAATAATTGTTTTGAGAATTCCATACTTCCTAAATGTGCTGCACATTCTGGAATTTTTGCCCAAATAAACATTGAAGCATTTGGTTTATTCATTTTCCAACCAGCTTCTGCAAATACTTCAAGCATTAAATCTCTTCTTTTTCTATATTTTTCAATATGTTCATCAACGCACTCTTGTGGTCCATCAAGTGCCACAGTTGCTGCAATTTGAATTGGTGTAAACATACCATAATCAAGCCATGATTTAATTCTTTTTAATGCACCAATTAGTCTTTCATTTCCAACGATACAACCAACTCTCCATCCTGCCATATTGTAAGATTTTGAAAGAGTGAAACATTCAACTGCAACATCTAATGCACCCTCCGCTTGGAAGATAGAAGGAGTTTTATATCCATCAAATGTAATGTCTGCATAAGCAATATCAGAAATGATATAAAATCTTTCTCTTTTTGCCATTGCAACTAATTTTATGTAAAACTCAGGTGTAACTGTAGCACAAGTAGGATTGTGTGGGAAGTTTACAACTACAAATTTTACTTTTGGAATTGATTCATCAATTGTTTTTTGTAATCTTTGAAAAAATAAATCTTCATCAACTTTAAATGCATCATCAAATCCTAATTCAAATTTGTGAACTGCTGCACCATTTAACATAAATGCATAAGAGTGAATTGGATAAGTTGGATCTGGAACAACTGCAACGTCACCTACATTTACAACTGCTTGTACTAAATGAACATATCCCTCTTTAGAACCCATTGTTGCACATGCATGTTTATTTGGATCTAAAAAATCGACATCATATTTTCTTTTATACCAGTTACAAATTGCAAGTCTTAATTTAAAAATACCAGCACTTGCACTATAACCATGATTTTTTGGTTTTGCAGCTGCTTCAATTAATTTATCTGTAATATGTTGTGGTGCTGGACCATCAGGATTTCCCATAGAAAAATCTATTACATCTTCACCTGCACGTCTAGCTTCCATTTTGATATTATTAACTTCTGCAAACACATAGTTTGGAAGTCTTTTCATTCTTTCAAATTCTATTTCTGGAAACACTATTTACTCCTTAGTAATGTTAAGACCTTGCTTGATATTAGCAAGGGTATACAAATCATCAATTTTGATATATTTTGTATTATTAGGCACTTCTAGTTTTAAACTTTTATGCAAACTATTTTCATCATAAATTCCAATAATATTTAAAGCATTATCATAAAAAACCACATTAGGATACCAAATATTGCCACTTCCTGATTTTATTGTGATCACTTTTGCATTGGCTATTTTAATCATATAAGGTTTAGCCGGTTTTTTTAAAGATAACTGTTTATTATTAATTAAATCTTCTGCTCTATATATTGAAGAATTATTTGTATCTATTGAATAACTCCAATTACAGTCTCCCTCTCTTTTGATATCTACTATTGAGCAATTAATTGATTGTAACTCTTGAGATAATCTGAGAGGGCTCATGGCGGCTGCAGTTTTAATTTGAATTGTCCATTTTAAATTATTATCAACTGTAATTTCTTCTGTTGTTACAAAATTATGTTGACCTAATGTTTTTAAAATTTCAGTTAAATTTTTCATTGATTTTTTAGGATAATTATTAATATTAAATGTAATAGTTACATTTTGAGTTGATGGAAGATTTAATTTCAACACACCATTATTATCTAGTTCTTGAATAATACGCGTATAATTAATCTGATTATTAGTATAAAAGTTAGCTTCATTACTAAAAATATGGTTAATTAGATTTTTGTGAGTGTTATAATCACTCGTTCCTAATAAGTCTTTTATTTTCGTATCTAAGTTTGCACTTAACATTACACTTAATGTAACTAATAAAATCAGTTTTCTTATCACGGTATTATCTTTCTTTTATCTTTTAAGATTATAAATTAAAATCCCAGCTGCAACAGATACATTTAATGAATCAAACTCATGTTCCATAGCAATTGACACTTTTAAATCTAATTTTTTAGCAACTTTAGGAGAGATACCTGTTCCTTCACTTCCTAAAAATAGGGCAACTTTATCAGTTTTTTCTATTTTGCCATATTTTTTTAAGTCTACACCATCTGTTGTTGCACCAATTAATGTGAAACCACAATCAATTAATTCACTTGCTAAATCAGCAGATCTTGGATGAACCATAAATGGTAAATCAAGTAATGCACCAGAACTTGTTCTTAAAATTCCAGAATCATTTACAGTTTTAATATCAGCAGCAATTAAACCCTCAATTCCTAAAGAATAAGCAGTTCTAGCGATTGCTCCAATATTCCCAACATCTGTAACACCATCAAGAACCAAAATAAAATTCATTTTTTTAAATTCTTTAATATCTGTATATTCAGAATGTGTTAGTTTTAAAAAGAAACCTTGATGGTTTCCACCTTTTGCTAATGCTTGAGCTTTTTGATTATCCAATTTGTGGATTTTTTTGTCAAGTTTTGCAAATCTTGAAAAAAGTTTTTTATCAATTTCTTTTGAAAGAAAAACTTCTTCTATTAAATTCGGGTGTTTGTCAAGTACATAAAGTACGATTTGTTTTCCATATATTATCATTCGGGGATTCTATCTAAAAATTGTTGATAAACCTCTTTTATTGATTGTCCAGTCATTTTTGCTATTAATTTAGCTTTTATTTTTGGTGCAATATCTAAAGAAATAATATCATCTACATCAAGGTTAAAACCAACAGTCTCTTTTGGTTCAACAATTACGACCCATTCACCTCTAATATTCATATCTTTAAACTCATTAAATAAATTTAAAGCTGAATTTTTAAAAGTTTTTTGGTGAAGTTTACTTATTTCTTTTGCTAAAAATATTGTTCTATTTGCATCTTTTATGCTTAGCTCTTCAAGTAATTTTAAAAGTCTATGTGGTGATTCATAAAGAATTGCTAATTTATCATCATTTAAAACATCACTTAATTTTGATGCTCGACTTGCACCTTTATGGTCTAAAAACCCATAAAATGAAAAAGTAGTATGAGAAAATCCGCTCATTGCATAAGCAGTTAAAATAGCATTTGCACCAGGCAAAACATCATAAGCGATATTATTTTTTATGCAATAATCAACCAGTGTAGCACCAGGATCACTAACGCAAGGCATTCCTGCATCACTTACATAAACAACATTTTTAGTAAAAGTGTCTTTGTCTAAAGTTTGTAAAATATGATTTTCATTGTGTGAGTGAAAAGATTTATACTCTTTGTTTGAAAAGTCTAGGTTGTTTTTTTCACCTAAAAGATTTAGAAGCTTTTTTGTTACTCTTGTATCTTCACAAAAAATAAGTTCCGCATCCATTAGGACGCTTAAAGACCTTTTTGAAATATCTTCAAGATTTCCTATTGGAGTTGGAACTAAGCACAACATAATATTGTACTATTTAGCCATGTTATATTTAGCTTTGAATTTCTCAACTCTACCAGCAGCATCAACAAGTTTTTGCTCACCTGTAAAGAATGGGTGACAAGATGAACAAATGTCGATTCTTAAAGACTCAACATTTGATTTTGTTTCAAATGAGTTACCACAAGCACAAGAAATTGTACAAACTTTATAATCTGGATGAATATCTTTTTTCATGCCATAATCCTTAATGTAATTAATGTTTAATAAAAGGTCAAGTCTATCGCAAGCCCTTTAAAAAACTCTTTAGGGACGGGATTATAACGAAAAATACTTAATAATATCTGAATTTAAGTTTTCTATTATATTGGATGTTTTATCTAAAAATTGTGACTTATTAAAAGTATTTTGTCTTTTTGCAAGTTTTGCAGTATTTGAAGATATTTTTTCTTCTAACTCTTGTTTTGAAAGTTTCCCATCTAAATATTCTAAAGTTTCGATAATTCCAATTGAAGCCATACAATTTGGTTCTCTCGTGTATTTTTTTTCTAAAAATATAACTTCATCAATAAGACCTGAATTTACCATGATTTTTGTTCGTAAAGAAATTCTATTTTTTAATTCTTCTTTATCCCAAAGAATTTCAAATATTTTTAAATCTTTTGCAACAGCAATTTTAGGATTTCTTTCAAAATAAGAAGTAGGGCTAAGCCCGGTTTCTTTGTAAATTGCATAAGCTTTTTCAATTCTATATCTATCGTTTCTTTCTATTTTTTGCATATAATCATTATCAATTGAATAAAGAAGCTCATAGGCTTCATCTTGAGGAATATCAAGTCTGATTTTTGTTTCAACACCTTTTGATAAACCATCAATTAAAGCTTTTAAATAAAATCCTGTTCCACCAACAATAATAAGATTTTTCTCATTTTTAATTGCATAATCTTTGGCTTTTTTATAAAGTTCAATAAATTTAACTACATCAAATTCTTCATTTGGGAAAACTTCATCTATTCCAAAATGAATTATATTTCCTCTCTCTTTTAGTGTTGGTTTTGCAGAAGCTATTTCAATCTCTTTATAAACACAAAGGGAATCAAGAGACAAAATGATTGAATTAGTTTTTGCTGCCAAGTCTAAAGATAGGGCAGTTTTTCCTGAAGCTGTTGAGCCAATTATTGCTATTTCTTTCATGATTTTACTTTTGAATTTTTACAATCTTCTAATTTTTGATTTAAATTATTTATCTCTTTTTCTTTTTGAATTAGAGTTCTTAAAAGATCAGACACATCTTGCGAATTAGAGTTTGTTACGTCAGTTTGAGTTTTTGAAGTACAAGCTGTAAAGCTAAGAGATAAAAATAGGGCGCTTACAATTAGGGTGAATTTAAACATTTACATCTTTCATAATTAAAATAAAACTGATTATAACGAGAAAAAGTTTAATTCTAATTTTTTAATAATATCTTTGATACAATCCTTTTTATGAATAAGCTTATAAAAAAACTAAACGATTTTAACGAACTTGTTATGTTCAAACACTCTATTTTTTCCCTACCTTTTATTTTTATTGCGATGGTAGTTGCAGCAAATGGATGGTTTGGATTTAAACTTTTTGTTTTGGGAATTCTAGCAGCTCTAACTGCAAGAAACTTTGCAATGGGATTTAATAGATTTATGGATAGAGATATAGATGCTCTGAATCCACGAACTATAAACAGACCAAATGTTGATGGGCGAATTAGTGCCTCTTCTATGTTTATCTTTGTTATTTTAAATGCTTTGGGATTTATCTTAGTTGCATATTTTGTAAATGACTTAGCTTTATCTTTATCAATACCAATTTTGATAATAATTGGTTCGTACTCTTACTTTAAAAGATTTTCTTATTTAGCACATGTTATTTTAGGTATTTCTTTAGGCCTTGCACCAATTGCTGGAGTTGTAGCTGTTAGTGAAACAATTCCTTTTTGGGCAGTTTTATTAAGTATTGGAGTTATGTTTTGGGTTGCAGGATTTGATTTACTTTACTCTTTACAAGATATTGAAGTTGATAAAAAACTAGGACTTCATTCAATTCCCTCAAAATTTGGTGTTGAAAAAACAATGAGAATTTCAAAAGTTTTTCATTCATTAACTGTAATCTTTTGGCTTTTGTTTGTAATTGTCTCAGAAAGTTCATATTTCGCATATATTGCTGTAATAGTAAGTGCCTTGATGTTATCTTATGAACACTATTTAGTAAATAAAGATTTCAAAAAAATAGATAAAGCCTTTTTTACAGTAAATGGTTACCTGGGAATCATCTTTTTTATATTGATAGTTTTAGACAATATTTTCTTTTAATTTACTTTTTAAGTAAGGCTGTGGTATTATTCCAGCCTTATTTTTATAAGAACAAGTGCGTCTGTAGTTCAACTGGATAGAATAACCGGTTTCGACCCGGTGGGTTGTGGGTTCGAATCCTACCAGGCGTGCCATTTTATAATCTAACTTAGTCCAAAACAATCTATATAAAGCCCATTAAATAAAACTTTAAAACAATTTATAATCTAACTTATGCTAATGTAATCTAATTAAATCTAAGAAAATTTGGGTCTTATTTTGGGTCATTCACTTAAAAGACCCATTTTATTAAATATTTATGACCCAATTTATACCCAAAGGGCTATATATGGCTAAGATAGAAATATTACAAGATATACAAATTAAAAAAGCTAAACCTCAAGAAAAAGAATATTTTTTAAATGATGGTGGAGGATTAAGACTATTAGTAAAAGAAAATGGGTCAAAAATTTGGCAATTTAGATATACACTAAATGGACAAAGAAAAAAGACATCATTTAAAACATATCCTACAGTAACACTTAAAGAGGCAAGAACTAAGAGACAAGAGTACCAAACATTAATAAATAGTGGTATAGATCCAATAAATAATGCTAAACAAATAAAAGAAGAAAATACAATAGATATTAACGGTATGTTTTTAAATGTAGCTGATGAATGGTTAAATAAAGAAGCATTAAGAACAAAAGAAAACACTCATAAAAATAAATTAAGAGTTTTTACAAAAGATATAAACCCATTCTTTAAAGATAAGCATATAAAAGAGATAGAAGTAAAAGATATTGTAAAAATCATTGAACTTAAACAATTGCAAGCTCATGAGGTAGCTTCAGATATTTTCACTCATCTTGATAATCTTTTTAGATATGCAGTATTAAGAAACTATTGCGATAGAAATATTTTAGCTGATATTAGAAAGAGTGATATTATAAAACCAAAGCCAGTAAAACATTTTTCAAAAATTACAGATAAAAACATTTTAAAAGAGTTAGTAGAATCAATCTACAACTATAATGGTGGTTACTCATTACGAAATGCATTAAAAACAGTATTGCATATACCACTAAGAGCTGAAAACCTTTGTAATCTTAAATGGTCATATATTGATTTTGATAAAAAGCTTTTAACAATTCCAAGAGAATTGATGAAAATAAGTGATACTAATTTTGATGATTTTAAAATGCCTTTAACTGATGAGGTAATAAATATTTTAAAAGAACAGCAATTATTTACTTCTCATCAAGAATGGATATTTTTAGGTACAAATAATAGAGACCCAATTAATAATGAAAGTCCTAATAGAGCATTACAAAGAATGGGGTTTAATGATGATAAAAAAGGTCGTAAAATAAGATTGCATGGCTTTAGAGGTACATTTAGAAGTTTGATAGAAACTTTAGACATAGATAATAAATTTAGCTTTGAAGTAAAAGAAAGAGCATTAGACCATCAAGAAAAGTCGAAAGTAGTTAGAGCATATGCACATAAAAGTGACTATATAAATCAACTTATTCCTCTTATGAATTTTTGGAGTGATTTTGTTTTGAATTTGAAAAATAATAAAGATTGATTTATGAAAATTATAAACATGAGCTTTTTGATTAAATAGTCAATATATCATATAAATTTTTGAATTTTATTTTATAAAATATTAAAAAAAGAAAGGAAAATAATGTTAAAAAATGTAAATATATCAAGAAATGACAATCATTATAAGGAAATTGAAGAATTTGAAGATTATGAATTAACAAATTGTGTTGCATATGAAATGGCTATACGGAACAATGACTATCTTAAAGAACTTTTAACAATAGTTGAAGAATACAATTTAAAATTTATTCAATACAGCAAGGGTAAATATTCAGATGAAAATACTGATTTAGCTTTAAAAGTAATTCATAATAAAGAAATAAGAGATAAAGCAATATATAATACTTTTATTTCAGGACTAATGACTTCTTTAAGAACTGTAGGTATTAATGAATTTGCAAAATTTGATTTATTTAAAATTGATCAAATTCAACATTTTGAAATAATAAAATATTTGAAGAAAAATTATGATAAAGAAGAATTAGATTTAAAAGAAGGAGAAATAAATATAAAAATTGCAGAAGGATTTAGAATAATTCAATCTGGACCTGTTGATAAAGATGAAACTTTATTATTAAAAAATGAGATAATCCCCGATTTTAAAAGACCTTTTTTAAAATTTAGAATTGGAAGACATTCAGAAACTTTACTTAATCTTGCACTACCATTAGATGAATTAACAAAGTATTTAGAAATTATTAAAAATAGTATTGATAAAGATAAATTAATAAAAAATCCTCAAGAATTAGAAGAAAAAATTTTACTTGAACACAATAATAAATATACATTAAAAAGAAAAAAAGCATTATTATATGCTGATGTTTTTTTTGCATATGATTATTTTACAGAAGCTCTAAAAATTAATAAAAATTTAGTAAAGGAAAATATCTACGAATCTATCGACAATGAAATACTTTATTATTATGATAGCAATAATATTGGGGGCACTCACAGACAAAAAACTACTTATAGAATAAATATAACAAATATGAAGCGTACTATTGAGGAAAAAGGTTATTTAACACTAGTTGCAAAATAATCTGATATTTTTTTTGTTGATTGTTCATTTCTATTGACAAATGAATAATCAATATTTTCAATTTAAATTATTACTCTACTAAAAAACTAAATAAATACTCATTGTTAAATATATTGAAAAATATCTGAGAAAGCTATACAAAAAAAGAACACTATATAAATATTTATATTACTGCAATATTATTTATTATCAGAATCATTACTCAAGAAATATCATCAATTGAATACAAAAACAAACAAATCTCTTTTAATTATAAAATATTTTTCTTTATCGAATTTAAAAAAGCTGTTAGTATTTTTTTTTTGAAAAAAAGTACTAACAGCTTTTTTAAATGATTTACAATTCCAATCGAAATCAAATGAATTCAAAGGAGTACAATTAAATGCAAAAGAAATTAAGAGCAAAACAAGTTGCGCAAAAATATAGCGTTGGATTATCAACGGTATGGCTTTATGCAAAACAAAAGAAAATAACAAAAACTAAAATAAGTGCAAAGGTCACAGTTTTTGATATTGAAGAATTAGATAAATTTTTTGATGGCGAAAATATTAAAAACACAAAAACTACTAATTAAGTTGTAATATGAAAAATGAAATATTAATTGAACATCTTACAAAACTCAATCAAGAGTCTCAAAATCAAAAACTAAGACTTTTTGCAAGGGTAGATTTGCAAACGAAGTTACAAATATTGCAACTTCAAAAACAACTGTTTTACAAACTAAAAAGTGCTTATAGTGATGTAGATAATACAATTTTGACTTTATCATCACTTGTTTTAGCAATAGATTCAGTTGTAAATGAGCTTGATGATGTAAATCTCAATGCAATAAAACTTAGAGGCAAAAACAACAAAGCCAAAATAAAACGACAAAAGGTGCTTGGATATTGGGCAATAGTAAGAACTCTAAAGTTAGAACAAAATATGAGCTTTAGAGATATAGCTACTTATTTTGCCAAATATCATAAGCTTGAAGTTTCTTATTCCACGATTTATGAATTGTGGAATGAGCTAGAAAACAACACAAATATAAAAAATGAGGAGAACTAAAAAATGGCACACGATCAAATATTTACACTCAGAGATGATTTTGGGGTTGAACTTAAAATCATACCTGTAGCACTTAATCTTGATAAAGAGATACATCTTCTTCATATTTTTGAAGAGGACCAAAGTGTAAAGAAAAAGTTTATTAGAAATGAATTAGTTTTGGTAAGTAATCAAATATTAACTTCAACCTTTAGTGATACAGTTCACTTTATGGAGGAATTAAATCTCTTCGATATTGGTAATAATCAAAACAAATATCTTGATGTCACTGAATATCAAAGTACAAAAAATTTAAAACTCAAACACTATAAAAACAGCATAATAAATGCAAAAAGAAACATTAAGAAACTGTGAAATCATCATAAAAATGAATCAAGAAACTCAAAATCAAATGATTAGAACTTTTACAAAGTTAGATATAAGTGTAAAAGTTGATGTTTTCAAAGAACAAAAAGTAATCTTTCACAAATTAAAAAATATTCATTTTGATATTGATAATTCGATTCTAACTTATGCATCTTTTGTTTTAGCAATTAAATTGATAATTAGTGAAACTGATCAAGTGAATCTTAAAGCAATAAAATTAAGAACAAAAAATGCAAAAAAACAAAATCAAAAAAGAGAAAAACTTCTTTCATATTGGTCAATAATTAAAACTCTAAAACTTGAACAAAATTATAGTTTCAGAGAAATATCTGATTATTTACTTAAGTATCATAGGTTTGAGGTGTCTTATTCTTTGATTTATCAGATTTGGAATGAGACGGAAATAATAAATTTACATGAGGGGAAATCATAATGACTGAAGAAGAATATTGGGAATTTGTTGAATGTCAACGAATAAATGAGTTAACAAGGGATTTTGCAGAGTTAAATATAATTTTAGAAGATAAAAATATAGTAATTATAACTTGTAATATTGAGTATCAAAAAAAGAGACTATATACAAATATTTTAGTTGTTGTTGGTAAACAATTAATTTGTAAAAAAATTCAAGATTTCAAATTATTCATAAAAGAGTTAAAATATTTTTCTATGAATGAAGAAAGAAAATTTGTTGAATTAAAATCAAGAAAAACTCAACAAGGTATAGAGCAAAACTTAAATATTAAAAAAACAAATGTTTATATTAATAAAGCTGAAGCAGATACTATAGTTAGCATGTTAGAGTATATTGATAGAGCTTATAAATATGCAAGTGCTGAAGATATAAAAAAGTGTGAAGATTCAAAATATTTTATGGATTTATTAGTAAAAAGTAAAATAATTGAAGCAAAATGATTAAAGATAAATCGTTTATTGTAGTGTTTATTTCTTGTTTATTTTACAATTTTTCAACATATCTAATTTTTATTCAAAAAGTCCATTTTATTGGGCTTTTTGAGACTTAAGCTAAAAAAATAGAAACTGTAAAAAACAGTTAAGTCTATCTTATTTTTTAACGCAAGAATCATAAACAAAAATCCATGTTAAACTTTCTCATATTTTTATTTTACACAAAACAAAAATTATAGTTGGAGCTCAGTTTTACTTACGAGTATTACTTCCCATCTTAACCAAAAGAGCGTTTGAATATTTCTTTTGCTTTGATACAGAAATTTCAAGACTAATAAAATCAAAGAAGTTTGACAAGCTTTAAATTGTAAGTACAATTAAATAAACATACTAGATTTTTACTATTAACAAGTGCGTACGAAATGTTAAAAATTCAAATGCAAGAATTTAAACAAATGCAGATTGACTTAACAAATTTTTGCCTATGATAGAGGCTGAAACTATCAAATTACAATTTTTAATTTTTATATATCAAACCTGGAGTATTTTTTTGAGAGGAAGTGTATATTATCAAAGTTCTCAATTAGTAAAACAAATTTTTGAAAGTGGAGCTAAAAAAGAGGACAGAATAAATCCAAACTATGAACATTATCAAATGGTTGCAAGTTTTAAAACTATGGAATCTTATAGAAATATTTGGAACAACTTTTTTAACTATTTAAAAGAACACTGGAAGATAAAAGATTTTGAAAAGATTGAATCAGAACATATACAAGCATATATGGAATACAAAGTAGAATATTATCCTTCAAAGCAATATTTAGAAAAAATAAGTGCAGCTCTTGGCAAACTAGAAATTGCTTTAAAACTTTTTTCTAAAAATATTAGTAAACATGAAAAAGAGTATGATTTTTCAATTAGACAAACTATTTTAGATGATGCAAGAGATTTAAAATTAGTTGTAAATAATTATCATAACAGAGCTTATTCAAATCCTGAACTTTTAATTTCAAATTTAAAAAATCCTCTTCATAAATTAGCTGCAAAAATTCAATATGAAGGAGGAGCTAGAATTGAAGGAGTTGCTCTTATAAAGCCTGAACAATTACTTGGTTTTAAACTTGATATTATTACAAATATTAAAAAAGGAATTATTTTTACAAAAGAAAAAGGTGGCAAAGAAGGAGAAGTTTTAGTAAATGTTAATACTTATGAAGAATTAGAAAACTATATAAATGAATTTGATAAATTTAGAATCAATAGACAAGCTTATTATAATGATTTAAAAGAAGCTACTTTTCTTTCAAATGAAAATTCTGAGGCTTCACATGGTCTTAGATGGAATTTTGCAAAAAGAAGAATGTTTGAGTATGGAAAAGCTGGATATTCTTATGAAGAGTGTTTACAACAAGTAAGCTATGAGATGAAACACAATCGTGCTTCTATTACGCAACATTATTTGGCATGATTATATTATTTTTTATGTTATTACACATGTTAAGCCTGTTTATAATGTGAATTCAAAATAAAAGAGATAGTTAATATTTAACTATTTCATTTATATCAACATTTAGATATTTTGCAATTCTTACCACATGTAATAAATTAAAATGTTTTCCATTTTTATTATTTTCACATTCACAATAAAAACTAACAGAGTTAAAACCAATATTTGCAGAAAAATCTAATTGTGTTAATTTATTCTTTTTTCTTAGCTTTTTAACATTTTTAGATACAGCTTTATAAAACTCTTCTACATCTTCTACTACTTGAACTAAATCATTGTTTTTCAAATTAGTTTCACCTATTGGTTAATTTCGATGTAAAGTTTATTATTATATGATTCTTTAATCATTCAGCTATAAGTGAATAAATCTATATATAACTCTTTAACTTGAAAGAAAAAACTAGATGTTTATTGTAAATAATAATTATTTTTTATAATTGTGGAATAGTAGGTCATTTAAATGCTAATAATGCTACTGCAAAACTTTTAATAAAAATTTACCATCATGTAGCTGTATTTGATGCTAATGAAGTGTTAGATTCTTTAAAAAAGAAATATGAACTTCAAAAAATAAATAACTAGGACTATTAGTATGAAGAGAAAGTATAATTTACTATTACTATGTGTAATAATTTTAGGATTAACAGGATGTAGCACAACAAATAGTGTTCTCCTTAAGGAGTTTAAGAACAATAATTCATTAGATAATATGTTCTCATTTTCAGATGTTTTATTATCAATTGATAAAAAAAGTGAAAATTATGAAAAATTTAAAAAACAATTTATACTTATGGATACTGCTCCAATTGAGCTAATTGATAAATGTGATGGACACTTAAAAGAAGGAATTTTTTATCATGATTCTAATGGTTTAGAAAGATATTCAAATTGTATGAAAAGATCAGGATATGAAGTTTCTAAAATACCTTCTTTGGTGGGATTATCTCAATTATATGGAAATTCGTTTATTGGTAAAAATTATTCTGGTACATTCAGTTTTGCAGATATAGGTTCTTATCTTGCAGAAACTACTAGAGGGAAGTTTATTACAAGAAATTATCTTTATCAATATATTGGATTAATTGAGAGTGAAGATAAAGCAGAGCTTTTATGGTATGGAAGCTTTACAAATGTGGGATCCGATATGAATTACATGGAAAATGTAAAATATAAAACTATTATTGATTTAATCAATTTGTATAAAAAAGAATTAGATCAATATAAAATACCTTATCAAGATGTATATAACAATTCAAAAAAATAGAATATTTTACCATTAAATTAAATGAACTATTTTCATTTAACTTTAATATATTTGGAGAAAAATGCTAAAAAAATCAATTTCAATCATAACAGTAATCACTTTTTTTACTGGTTGTGCTGTAAAACAAGAAGATTCAACTGCTACAAAAGCTTTAAAACATACTGCTAATGCACCAGTTTATATAATAGCAGGTGTTGGAATGGCTGCATCATTAGCTGTTCAAGGAACATTAATAGGAGCTGGTAAACTTCTTGGAGCTGGGGGAAAAGATGAAAATTCAGATGCTAAAGAAAATGAAGTTAAAAATGAGCAAATGAAAGAAACAACAACTATAGAAACTTCTAATTCTTCAAACCAATAAAATAAATAGTGCATGTTACATGAAATGTTAATTTACAATCTATGTAACAAATTTTTATAAAAATGTTACATAGATTGTAAATTTAGACTTCAATAATTAACATTTTTGTATTTACTTATACTCTTTACAAAAATGTAAATATAAATAAATGGAAAAGGAAAAGAAAGAGTATTTAATTACTCTCCTTTTCTAATTGCATCTGAATCTCATCAAATACACTTTGTGCAAACAAACTTTGTTTTGCGTAATCTTCTACTTTATAGATTTTTATTTCATGATTATAGATATTATAATATTTATCAAGAAATCTTTTTAATTCATCTATTTGGTCATTATCAAATTGATAATCTAGTTCCATTATTGTTTTTGGGTTTATCATTTTATTTCCTTTATTTTTTCATATAGAGTTTTTAATAAAATCTAAATCTCTTGTAAAAGAGAATCTGATTCTATTTTATTAGTAATACTTATTGAAGCAGCAAATGGAATAATGGTATATATTAAAAACATCGATATATCATTAAAATCAAAATCACTTAAAGCTTTTTCATTGAATAAACCAAGAAAAAGAACATATAATATCCCTCCAAAAAATATTACTACTGCACTAGTAGATACAAACATTGCTAGTTTTACAAAGAAAATATTCATATTTTTATAAAAATCACACATTTTTAAATCTCCTTTTTTATTTTAAATTACATTTTTTTAGATTAAATATATTTACACCATTATTAACAAAGGACTTTTTATTTTCTTCAAACACATATCCATTTTTAATAGACACAATTGATGATTTACAAATTACAACATTGCCATTCTTAAAAGCATTTATTACTTCATTTCCATTCTCTTCTTCTCTTTTATTAAGAGCGAAAAATAGTAATACTACACAAAGAGCTAAGATAATTCTTTTTAGTGCAAAAAAGAAAAATTCTTTATCTTTTTTACATTCATTAGTTAAAGAGTTTACATTTTCCATCTGATTCCTTTTTATTGATTTAATATCCATATTAGATATTTATAAAGATATTATAATCTAAATATTGATTACTTGTCAAGATTTATTTATCTAATATAGTTTATTTAATATCTGTATTGTTCTAATATGGATTATATTTGTAATTTTTCAGAGTTTTATTTGTTTTTTGGATTATTTCTATATAAATCTATTTTTTATGAAATATATTCATAATATATCTATTATAGATAATCATTTATACAAATTAAACTAATAAGGATTATTTTAAGAAAATTTAGATTATCTAGTATAGAAATTAATATGATATAATTCATCTAATATAGAAGTAAAGAGAGTTTTTTATGACAAAAGAAGAGTTTAATGCAAGACTAAAAGAGTTAGGAATAACACAAAGGGATTTTTCAACTATTGCAGATATACCATATTCAACAATTAACAATTGGGGTTTTAAGGTAAATGAAAAAGTAATACCAGTTCCAAGATGGGTAGGACCATTTTTAGAATATTTTGAGAAATCAAGAAAATATGATTATTTATTAAAAGAGATTTTAAAAGCTGCTCAAGATTTAGAAAAAAAATAGAAGTTAGTTATGTTTAATAGATACAAAAAAATTACATATACCTTTTTATTTTTACTTTATATAATTACACCATTATATATAATAATTTATTCAAACAGTTTAGTTGATTATGCAATTGCTTTATTTATATTAACTCTTGGTTTTATATTACATTTTGTAATTGAGAACGGGCATAAGAAAAGGGTTAGAGAGTTTTTACTTAAGTGGTTTTAGAAATTTAATTAAATCATTAATTTTAAATATTCTTATTTTATAAGAATACTGCTATTACTGAAAATATAATAACAATTATAAAAAAAATCAAATCTATTTTTGTAAATTCAAAAAATTTCATTAAAAACCTAATAATAATTTGTTCTTGATAAATTATATCCATATAGATGACTCAGAAATGACTCTTCTAAAAATTTTTATAAGTTTTTTGTTAATTTTATATCAAGTTCTATTCAAACTATCAATTAAAGTACTTCTTTTAACTCCAAATGTTCTACAAACAGCAGCTTTACTCATTCCATCTTCAAGAGCTTTTTTTATTGCAATCATTTTTTCATCATCAATAGCTCTTGGTCGTCCACCTCTTATACCTCTTAATTTTGCAGATTCAAGTCCTGCTTTAACTCTTTCTTGAATTAAACTTCTTTCAAATTGAGCTAATGCTCCAAATATATGAAAGAACAATTCACCTGAAGCCATACCATCAGTAATAGATACAAAAGAGATGTTTTATAATTATAAATTAATTCAAATTTATAATATTACTCCATCATTAAGTGCTTCATAATACAATAGATATAAAATCTTACATTGTTTAGGTGATGGTAGAATAATCAAATTATTTACAAATTTAAATAAAAGATCTAATTGCATTGTTGAAACTTGAAATTTCATTTCATTTTTTTGATAATGAGTTAATAGTTTATTCCATTTTTCTTTTTCTAAATTTACAACAAATGATTCTATTTCTATACTAGAATCTAATTTTTTTTCTTTTTTTGATTCTCTATTATTATATTTTTCTTCTTCTTTATCAATCAGAAGAAAGCTATCAATGCAAATTCCAAAATCTAAATTTTTTATTTGTTCCCAACAATCTTCCTTTTTAGCCCATTGTGAAGCATTTGCATTTCCTAGAGGTGGATTAGTGATTACTTCATGTATCTTTTCAGCAATATTTTCTAAAATTTCATGAAGTCTTTGTGGTAATTCTTGAATTTCCCATATTAGATTAAAATCTAAATATTTGTTTTGAGCTTCTATTAGATAAGATAAATAAGAAATTGAATATGTAACAATATTAGCTCTATATCCACCATTGTACCAGCTATCTTTTGCATTAGAAATTAATCTTTCAACTTCTTTAAACATAATAATTCGACATATTACATCTTTAAAATAGGCTTCAGTAATTGATAAATTGTCTTTTTCAAGTTTTTTTGTTATTGAATCAGCAAAAATATCATGGCTAAACTCTGAACCTTTAGAAACAATATGAGGTAACTGTAACCATGAATTCTCTGATTTTCCTAATTCTTTTTTATCAATAAATTGTTTTTTAGGATTCTCTAACTGAAATTGTTTTTTCTCCGATTCAGATAAATAAGCTTGTTCATTTAAATATTCACCTCTAACTCTTTCATAAAACCAGTGTGTTCTTCTTTGTGAACCACCTACTGCTGCAACCCAAATTCTTTTAGAATAATTTTTTAATTCCTTGTGAAATGGACTATTAGAAAAGAAATCAGATTTATTAATTTTATTTTGAGTATTTGCGTATTCAGAAACTTTTGAAACAAACTCATTTTGTTTATTTGTATTTCTTACAACTGATAATTTCATTTGTACAAAAACTTTTGATACATCAATTGGATTTTTTTTATTGACAGCAGAAGCATATATTGCTGATGTTGTCTGAGCTCCATTTACAATTTGGAAGTTTACTATTTTTGTAATATTATTTGCATTATCTAATTGTACATCTGAAGCTGTAGCTGTAATACCATTATTATAAGCAAAAAACATTTCAGGATTGTATTCAATTGTATTCTTTAATCCTTTATTTACATTACTTCTGAATTGTAAAAAAGTTCTAACATTTTGTTCAAAAAGTTTTTGTCCATACTTATCATAAATCTCAACTAGTTTATTACCATTTAGAATTGTTAAAAAAGATCTATACTCATTTGATACAGAATCAACAGTTAATGTTGGAATATTAACTTCAATTTCAAAATCACCTCCACTATTATCTGAAAGATAAACTTTATACAAATATTCAATATCGATGACTCTAAATTCAATTTCTAAAGAGTCACTTAATTGTTCATTTTTTATATCTAAGAGACTTCTTGTTGCTTTACCATCAGATATTAACATAAGTCTAATTTTTCTTATAGAGTCATTATTTAAATAGTTATATATATTATATGCCATTGAATAATGTTCAAACCCTGGTTCCATATTTTTGTAAAGTTCTTGACTTGATTTGATAAAAAAGCTTTTTAACCTTTTGAATTTTGTATCAATATGATTTTTTGTTAAGGTTTGAATTTCTTCTTCTTGAAAAAACTGATGTGCTAATAAAGTTAATATTCCTCTTTCTTCATCATAATCGTAACCGTAAACTTCAAGACCTTTCTTTGTGTATTCAGCTTCTGTATAATTATTTGAAAGATCCCCTGTTGTAATAAGTTCTTCACATACATTTTCAAAAAAAGCTTGAGGTTTTGTTATACCTCTTGTTTGTGTATCTGATAAAATTGACTGTAAAAAATCTTGATGGAACTCTTTCAAAGTAATCATATTCAACCTTTTATTTTAATATCTTCAATTCTGAACTCTTGACATTGTAATAAATCAATTGTATATTTCATATTTGAAATCCTACTATCTATATCCAATGGTGTGATTTTAGGAAAGGTAGAATTAACATGAAATATCATATTTTTATCTATAATAAATTTGTATTTTTTTATATCTAAATCTATCATATATCCATATTCAAAAAGTTTATTATGAAAAAGTTCAAAAAGTTCAAAAGATTCATTTTCAATTTCATTTTCAATTTCTGAAACTAATTCATCAATGGATGTACCACTATCTGTTGGAGTTAATCCATAAGATATTAAATATAAGGGTTGTTTATCACTATATAATTGTGATGCAGATGATATAGAAACAATTGGCGTTTTTGAGGTTTTATATGATTTTACTTCAATAATTATGTTGTTTAAAAGAAAATCTTGTTTATCAAAATCTGCTCCTACCCAAGAATATATAGCACTTCTAAAACCAATATTTTTAGCAATTATATCTTTTAAACAAGTTAACTCACTAAATAAACCCATTTGTTTTTGGAAAGAAAAATCAATACTTTTATTTTTTAAAAGAAATTGTTGCCATCTTTTTAATCTGTTTTCAGTGGCATTAAACATTGTAAGATTATCATTATATTTTTTTGCAATTAAAATTAAATCTCTACATAAAGTTAAAAAAATTTCCCAATCTTGATTATTATTTAATCCAATAAAAAGCTCTGTAATATTGTCTTCATTTCTTTTTAATATTGATATACCTTTTAATTTTAATAAATCTATATCATTATTATGTATGGACTTTATTTTTATATAAAGTCCATATCTCCCTTCTAAGTCAATAATCCAATATATATCATGATTAATATCTTCTGATACTCTTCTTTGAGTACTTTTTTTCATATCTTTCCAAGGATTAATCATCATAATCTACCTCATAAATTAGTTGTTCTTCAAGTTCTTTAATATAAACACTATTTATAATATATTCAACGGTTTGAGAATCTCCAATACCATTATTAGGAAAACAAACTCCAAAAGCAGGTACTTTTTCATTAAAATTCTCTATATTTAGTATATGAAGCATCAAAATAGGTCTTTTTAATTTTCCCCTAATATATTTAGACTTCTCACCTTTTTCAAATTCTTGATTATTTATCTCTTTAATTTCATGTTTTTCTAATAAAATCAATTCAGGTGTTCCTGAAGAAGCTGTTCTTCTATCTAATTCAACATAGTCATCTTTAAAACTTGGATTACTTCTTAGCTCGGCTTTTATTAATAAATCATTAATTTTAACTTCTTGCTGCGATCCATTGTAAAGAACAATATCCCAATTAGTATCTACATTTTTTATATATTCTTGAATAAATTTTATAGGCATTAAGGTAGACATCGCACTTTGCTGAAAAGTTTTAAAATTATCTAAAAATTCTATGATAGGATTTTTTTGAATATCTTTATAAATATATGACTGTTTACTTTGAAGTTTATTTTTATCTAATTTAGTTATTAGTTTTTTTAATACTTCAAAATTGTCTTCATGAATCTGATTTATTTTATGAAATCTTACTGTTTCTTTTAATGCACTATTTAGATTCATTGTATGAGGTAGTGTTTGTGTATGTTTTCTTTTATTTTTTGCTGTTACTTGTAATAAACTATCAGGGTGTTGTCTCACTGCTAAACCAAAATCAAGAGGAGTTTTTTTCTCTTTTGCTATTTCTTTAAAATCTAACATTAATTCTTCTGTAGCTTCTATTATTTGTGTAAAATAATTTTCAACTTCTAAAGGCATATATATTTTGCATAAGTCTTCGTATCCCATTCTATATCCAAACCACCTACCCATTTGCATTAATGTATCATAGAAAATTGTACTTCTAATAAAGTAACTTACACTTAATCCTTCAAGTGTAAATCCTCTAGCTAAACTCATACCGCCAATTGCTATGATATTAGATACAATGTCTTTTCTATATTCAATTCTTAACTTACTTTTTTGATGTTCTTCTCTAACTACAATTGTATCAATTATATCGACTAACTTATGAAGTACTCTATCCCATTTAAACTCGATAAATGAAAATTTTTCTAAAAATACATCATTTAATTTTTTAATCATATTACTTTGTTCCAATGCAAATGGTAATTTTCCATAAGCTTTAACTTCAGCTTTTACTGATTCCAAATGGTTATTAACTATTAATGCAATTTTAGAGTGTATATCAGAAAATCTACTAATATGTATAAGCATACTATTATGTTTATTACCTTGATTTCTTAATTGTCTTATAGCAATATTTAGAATATATACATTTATAGCTTCATAAAGAGATTTAGGTAAATCTGCTAAATCATAATCTTTTTTATGATTAGTTGGAATGATTTCTTGATAATCATTTATGTTAACAATATACTTTTCATTATTTTCTATAAATATTTTTCTTGCTCCAAAGTAATTAGTTGGAGCATCAAGTGCATATATAAAATCTCTTGGAAATAAATCTTTTGATAAATCACTTTCTTTATTTTTATTATCAAGATAGATACTTGTTGCTTCTTCTACTTTATGATCTATAAAAATATTTGCATAAGGAGTGGCTGTATATGCTACATAACTACTTTTATGAAATAATCCAAGAAGTGCTCTTATTTTTTTATTTATTGAAGTAGGATCTTCTTGTTCTTTAGTATTAATTGATGCATAATCTGATTCATCATCAATAATTAGCATTGAATGATTTGATATTTTATTTTTATATTGATTCTTAATCCAAGAAATAACACTTGTTAAAGTTGATGTATTTTTTTTAATTACTAATAATATTGGTGAATTAATATTATCAAAATTTGTTCCTTGGGAATTCTTGTCTGCATCTCTTGCATTAAAGTCTTTTTCAATTGTTGTTAAACTTATTGGTAGCTTTTCTTTTTTAGAATCTATAAGTCCTACACCAACTAGTTTTGAAGTGTTTTTCCCTAAAAATGCTTCATTAATTCTTTCTTGAGTTTGATCTCTTAAATTATTTTTATCTCCAGCAATAACTACTATAAATTTATATCCAGAATCTGCAGCTTTACAAAGAAGAGATGAATAGTTTCCAGTTTTACCAGATTGTACATGACCAACAACCATCCCATATATATCAAACTCTTCAAGATTTGGATTACCGATATTATCCATTACCATATCTGTATCTTCATCAATAGTTTTTATTACTTCAGGAGGTAAAGATTTTTCATGGTATTTCTTTAATCTATCCCAGTAATAATTATTATTAGCTTTTTCTTGTTCTAATTTAACTTTATTACTCCACCACGTAGTGTCTCTTTTTTGTTGTTCTTTACCTTTTATTATAATGCCTTGCTTCATTTCTACATCAAAATGTTTTTCAAGGTCATTTTTTAATAAAGAGAAATCATTTTCAGTTAAATTTTCATTAGATTCACCAAAAACTAATTGTCTCATTTCTGATAATAATATTTTTTTTATATTTTGGATTTCAATATTAATATCATCAGTTTTTAGACTCTCCTCTTGAACTTCATATTTCTCATTTAACTTATGTATTAAAAAAACTTTTACTTTTTCATAAAGATTTATTATCATTAATTAATTCTCCATTATTTTTATAAATTTCTGTTTTTAGTAAACTTTCAACATATTCTCTATCAAGACCTAAATTCTTTAAACTTAAAAATAATTCTTTTTTTTCATTATCTGAAAGTATTTCTTCTTGTTTTATTTTATGAGGATTTTGTTGTAGTTGCGCTTGAATTGATTCTAAAGGAAGATAAGCTTGTAAGCCTTTAAGATAACAGTCAAATAAATAATGGTTCTCTTTTGGCAAGGATTCAATAAGTTTCATATATATAGGATGAACTTTATTTATTCCAAAATGAAATCCTTCTTCATAAGGGATAGTGATCCAAAATTTTGTAGTTGTTTTATCGTTTATTTTTCTCCCTCTTGAAGAAAAGGGTTTAAATCCATCTTTTGTTACTTTTTCTATAATTCTTTTTAAATCATTTCTTAATTCAGGCATTGGATTTGCTGTAGATTTTTTAATATCAATACCCCAATATTTATCTTGTGTATTAGGAATATCAATCTTAACCCTTACAAGTTTATGCGCATCACTTGCTTTATGTAAACCCCACCAAGTACCATAAATTAATAATCTATTTGCTCTATATAGATAGAAACCTTGAGATTTTATATATCCATCTTCCGTTCCAAATTTATCCCATTCTTCTTGAGATAGCTTTTTAGGATGAGGGAGAATAAACGATGTTATTTTAATACTCGAAGTATAAAAATTTATAATTTCTGGTGATTGTTCAAATGTTGCATCATGATTAGAATTAAAAGGATCAAAAGGTTTTAAATAGTTATCATTAACAGATATCTTAAGCCTTGTAAAACTGTCTGCACCTTCTAAAAATCGATGAAATACTAATGATAAATGACTATTTAGTTTTTGAATTTTATGAGAAAATGTATCTTTCTTATATTTGTCAATATTTTCCCAAATAACTAGAGTACCACTTTTATTATTAGAAAGTTCATTAAAAAAAGAGATATTTTGATATAAATGAAGTTCAGGAGTAATTAGTTTCCATTCATTTACTTCCGATATATAATCCAAATCCCATTGTTTTATAGATATATCATTATCTTTTTTGGAAATTACAGTAAGTTTTTTACATTGAGAAAAAGAAGCAGTTTTTAATCCTAATCCAAATCTTCCTAAATCTTTTTTATCTCTTTCATCATCAGGATTTTTTGTCGCAAGTCTCATTGCCTCTAAAAGTTCATCATTTGACATTCCTTTACCATTATCAAGCATATAAAAAACTAGATCAGGCTTTGGCACAGTATATATCTTTATCTCTGTTGCACTTGCAGAAATACTATTATCTAAAATGTCTGCAACTGCAATTTCAAACGTATATCCCACATCTCTCAAAGATTTTATAAAATTTTTTAAATTAGGTTTAACTAAGTCTGTTTTCATTAAGTACTCGTACTATCTCCTCAGCTATTTGTTGAACCATAGGAACAACAACAGAATTACCAGCTTGTTTATATAATTGACCTCTTGCAATATTGTCAGGTAATTTAAAAGTTTTAGGAAATCCTTGTAAGTTGAAACACTCTTTTGGAGTCAATCTTCTAGGTATATTATTATCTAAAATAATAGGTATATTATGACCACCACTCCCCATGTTGGCTGTCAAAGTGGGACAAACATGCGACTTGTTTTCTCTAACATAATATCGGCGATATTGATAAACTATATCTTCATCTTTCACTGCTTCAATTATTCTTTCATGTATTTTATTCTTAGGATTATTATAAATATCATTTTCTATCACAGTAGATTTATCTAAAAATTCTTTCACTCTTTTTCTGTTTTCATTTATTTGAGGGGGTATTCTAAATAGCTTTGATAATAACTTTTGTTCTATATTTTCAATGTTATTAATTTTAGTAGGCTGATCAAAACTATATTGGTGTTCATCTTTAAATCCAACCATATATATACGTTCTCTTCCTTGCGGTATATGAGTATGTTCTGAAGCCTTTAGAATAAAAGGAATGAATGAGTATCCTGCGTTTTTTAGTTCTTTTTTTACAACCTCGAAAGTCTCACCTTTATTATGTGATGCTAAAGTTTTTACATTTTCAAGAAAGTAAGCTTTAGGTTTTAATTCTTTTAATAACCTTACTACATCAAAAAATAGTTGTCCTCTTTCATCTTCAAAACCTTTTCCATGACCTGCCTGAGAAAAAGGTTGACAAGGGAAACCAGCTGTAAGAATATCAATCTCTTTTAAATTCTCTTTTGAAAAATTCTTTATGTCTCCTTCTAATAAGTTTGTATTTTCATGATTTAATTTATAAGTAATACAAGCTTTTTCATCAATTTCATTTGCCCAAATTACATCACAGTTTGAATCTTTAAATGCTTGACAAACACCACCAACACCAGCGAATAAACTTCCCACTTTATATTTCATTAACTTCTCTTATTTCATTCATTTTATGTTAGTTATATTTAGAATATAACAATATATAATACTGATTTTATTATACCATGCAAATGTCTCAAAAATAACTTATTCTGCAATTTTGATATAATTTTTAGTAAAGAATTTCAAATGACTATTGAGTAAATGTGGCTTTTTTTGAAAAATTGAATTTTAAAAGATTAAGCAAACTTCAATAATATCGTTTACTTTTCATAAACAAAATTCCTAAAATTTAAATTATTATAACTAAGTATAAACAATTATGTATTAACAAAGGATATCTAAATTTACAAAAACTGTATTTCTGTACATACAATGTATACAAAATGTATCTAATATGTATTAATATTTGACTTTTTTAATTAAAATGATGTTAAAATAAAATTAAAATATTGTTAAAACTAAGATGTTGCTGAAATTAGATATCAGCAAAATATATACCTCAGTATTGATTGAGGTTTTCTATTTTTATGAATAGAAAAATTAAAGAGGAAACTTAAATGGCATTAAAATCTGTCTTTACTGGCTTTAAAAGTGTAATAAAAGAGCTAGAAGGAAAAGAAGTTAGCCAAGATTTTTGGTTAAAAGAACAAAAGAATATTATTAAACAAGTAAAAAAAGCTAAAAAAGAAAAAGTAAGAATGATGATGGATAATGAAAAATACCATCGAGCTTTTTCCTTATAATAGAGAAGTTTATTGAATCAATTCCCGGGAATTTTTAAATATGATATCAATACAATATGCGCGTACATATCATATAAAACAGGTACAAATTTTAGTTATGTAAGACAAAAAAAACAGATTAAATATATCGATAATTATTTGACGGAATTAACAAAAGAAAGTAACTTGTGTTTTGTATATGAAGATGAATATATAGATAAAAATTATCTTGATGATTATTCTAGTTATTATGTAAATTGTTTCATTTCTTATCCAAAAATAGCATCAAGAATCCACTTCTTTCAATATACGGATGATTCTAAAGATGAAAATTTCTTAAAAAATCAAATTTCTTCTGCTTTAAATAATGAAGAAAGCATCCTAAATAATAATAACTATTTAGGATTTATTGTAATAAGACCTATTCCAAAAACTTTTTTTGGAAGGATTTGTTTAAAACCTTTTTATTCATCAAACAACAGATATAAAAAATATTATTTATTTAAAGAGTATAAGGTATCTTTATTTGGTATTGCTTTAACAGTTAATTCGGTTGCCTTTCAAGAGCAGGATAAAATATTATCTGCTTGTGCTACAACTGCTTTATGGACATTTTATCAGGCTCATCAAAATATCCCTCAAATTACTTTTCCATCTTCAAGTGAGATCACAAAAAGTGCATATTCTGAATTAAATGGTTATTCAAGAGAATTTCCTAATACTGGATTATCAACCAAAATGATTTGTAGAAGTTTAAAGTACTATAATCTCTCTCCTGAAAGTTTTGTATTGAGTGATATGTCAAAAAAACAAGTTAAAGAAATGATTTATGCTTATTGTTCAAGTGGCATACCTATTATTTTAGGTGTATCCGTTAGAGATGAAAATAATGAAGAAAAAGGTCTTCATGCAATAACAGTTTTAGGCTATTCTATAAAAAATACAAATAAAAAGTTTGTTGCTCATGGTTTAAAAAAGATATATGCACATGATGATAGATATGGACCTTTTATTAGAATGCAATATGAAAAGAATTATTTTCATGTGGAATTGGATAGTAGTATAACTTTAGATGAAGAAACTCAAAATGAGAAATATAAAATAGATTCATTAATTTTGGGACTATATCATAAAATTAGAATTCCATATTTGCCTATAAAAACTACTTGTATTACATTATTGGATAATTTACTAAAGTATCTAATAGATAGTAAATTGTCAGATGATTCATTAGCTATGTATTCAGAATTAATATCATTAATATGTTGGGATATTTCAATAGTTGAGAATAACTCAATTAAAAAAGATTTATTAAAAAAAGATATAGATAATAAAGAAAAAATATTAACAACCATGTGGCCTAAATACTTGTGGCAAGCATCGGCATTAATAAATGGTGAAAGTATATTTCAGTTGATTTTTGATGCAACAGATATAGAACATGGAGATGTTTTTCTTGAATATATAATTCATACTGAAGAAGGATTAGATATTTACAATATTTTAATGAAATATTATAAAGGGAGAACCGAAAATGATATTTATAATCTTGATTCATTAGAAGAAAAAGAAGATAATTTTTTGAATGGAGTGTTTAAATATTTTAATAAAGAAGTTAGCTATCGAGATTGTTTGGATAAAACTTTTGGTTATTTACAAATTCCAAAAGTTATTAACCGTGAAGAAATAAATGATAATAAGATTATTAATAGTAAAAAAGAGAGAGCAAATTTAAGATGTACTTATGGATTTGAATTAGATAAAAATATACTCGATACTGATTGTCGATATATTTGGCTTATTGATATTGAAGGATTCCTTTGCGTAGGTGTTGAAAAGATTGGAACAAAAAGCAATGGACATCCTACTCTAACTAATGGTATGCCAGCAAGAGTAGGAGGGGAATTGTCTTATTGCTTTGAAGATAGTCATTGGATTGTAAATACAAAATCAAAAAGATATTCAAGTAAATATCAAAAAAACGAACTCGAAAAATATTTAATTAATGCTATAGATTTAAAATTTAAAGTCTTATTTCCTACTGAAACATTCGAATATGATAAAACTTATTTTGAATAAAGAATAGTTAAAATAAAAATATTAATCGGGTCATAAATCGGGTCATAATAAAAATTAATTATTTATAAATCACTATAAATAAGGTGCTATATTTATTTATTCGACTCCTACCAGGGCCACTTTTTTATCTCGTGATTTATTATCCTAATCTAATTTCTATTCTATTTTTCCCATTAGCCTTTGCTGTATAAAGTGCCATATCAGCTCTTTTAATTGTTTCTGTAATATTTTCATCATTTTCATAAAGTGTTCCACCAAAACTACAAGTTATTTTTGGAAGATTTTTAAATTTACTATTTTCGATAGTATTTCTTAATTTCTCAAGTACAAGTTCAAGGGCTTCTTTTGAAGATACTTTTAATAAGATAATAAACTCTTCTCCACCCCAACGAATTAATACATCATCACTTCTTAGAGTTTTTTCAATTTTTGAAACAAGATTTATTAATACTTTATCTCCAATATCATGACCAAAAGTATCATTGACTTTTTTGAAATCATCAATATCTATCATTGTTAAGGCAAAGAATTTATCTTCATTTTTATATATATCAATTAATCGTTTGTAATTATTCTCAAAAAATTCTCTATTATAGGCATTTGTCAATTTATCTCTTAATGTTTTTTCTTCTAATTGGATATTCTCAAGCATAGTGTCACTAATATCTGTGAAACTTACTATATAAATTGCCTCTTCAAATTTATTAATAGTTACGGAAAAGGCATGGGTTGTTCCATTAATTCCTTTTATGGCAACAACTCTTTTTCTATAACTTAGAGTTTGAATTACATTAACCCAGTTTTCATCTTCATTTACTAATGTTAAATCAAAGAATTTTTCATTTTCTATAAATAAATCACTAATACATTTGTGATTTATTTTATATTCATCTAAATCTTCAAATCCTAAAAAATGGAAAAACTTTTTATTCGCAAACTCTATATTCTTACCAGTTGTAAGTATTACAATATTATCTTGGGTATCAATAAACTTGTAAAGTTTATCATAGGCAATTTTTTGAGAGGTAATATCACTTATTACACCTTCTAAATAAGTATGATTATTATCATTAATTAATTGAAGATTATCATTTATCCATATAATTCTTCCATCTTTTGAAATGATTCTATATTCTAAATCTATATTTAGTATGTTATTTCTAATCATCTCATCAGTTTTTTTATAAACCATATTTAAATCATTTGGATGAATAATACTTGCAAATGATAAAATTTTATTAAATCTTATTTCATCTATTTTATAACCAGTAATTGTCTCTAACGCATTGTTAACATAAAGCATAGTGAAATCTTTATCAATTTCACATCTATAAATCATATCAGGAATATGAGAAACTAACGATTCAAATTGATCTTTTGATTTTTTCATTTTTTGTTGATAAACTTTAATACTTGTAAGGTCATGAATAGTACCTAAAGATTGAACCACATCTCCATATTCATCAAAAGTGTGTCTGCATTCTTCTTCGACATATTTTATTTCACCACTTTTTGTGATAACTCTATGCTCAACTTGATAACTTGATTTATTTCTAAGTGAGTCAGTGTATGCTTTATTTACAATATCTATATCATCGGGATGCACAAATTTTAAAAAAGCTTCGTATGTAGCTTCAAACTCTTGTGGGGCTAATCCGAAGATATGATAAACTTCATCACTCCATTTTAATTTATTTTCTAAAATATCTAATTCCCAATAACCTAGTTTTGCAATTTTTTGTACTTCATTTAAAACTTTATCTTTTTCAGAAAGTAAACTTTTTGTTTTATCAATTCTATAAATAAAATAAAGTACAGATATTGTTAATAATAAAAGTAAAAATAAGAAAAGAAGATATTGGTTAATAAAATCTTGTAAATCATTATGTTTTGTTGAAATTAATATATAAGCTACAGTTTGATTTGAAATAACATTTTTTATTGGCAAGTAAGTTGTAATGTAATAATCATCATTGTATTTACTATAAAAGTTAAAAATTTCATTAGAGTTAATTTTATTTCTAATTTCTGTGGGATTTTCTTTATAATAATTTTTTAATATAGATTCAATATATTGATTTTCACCATTTGTAATATTTTTCTCATGGTAAAAATGATTATCTATAGTAGAAGGAAAATAATTACTTTTTTCCTCTTCAAATACTTTATTCTCAACTACTGATTTTTTGATGATGAAATCCACTTCTCCATCTAACTCTTTTTTCATATCATCTATTATAGACTTCATAGATACAGAAGTTTCAACACTACCTAAATAAGCTCCATTGTATTCCAAAGGATAAACAAATCTATAACCATTGTAAATTCTACCCTCTTCAAAACCACTAATCGCTTTGTGATGCTCATTTACATAAGCAACAGTAAGTCTTACATTTGTTAAATTATCACCATATTTGTCGGGTCTGTGAAATCTTAAAAAACTTTCATTGTCTTTTAAATGGAAATGTAGTTGTTTTAGTTTGTAATCTTCCATATTGTTATACATATCCATAAGATGGGTATATAACTTTGTTCGTATTCGATTTTGTTCCTCTTTTGATGAGGTATAAACATTCTCTAAAATGCTTTTTGTATCTTTTGTATTTAGTTTGTTAAAGTAGATAATATTAGAATAGACTTTATATGCTTCTACGATTGTGTTGTAAGTAACTTCAATTATTTTCTTCTCAGCATCTAAATGCTCTTTTTTTCTATTTTCAATGAGAGAATTAATTACATAAGCAAAAAGAAATGCAAGAATAAAAAAAGATAATAAAAAAATGATTTTTTTCTTCAAAATAATAAATCCTATTAAATAATGGTTGATTATAGCTAAATAATTTGTTATTAGCAAAAATAATTAAATGATAATTTTTATTTTAAGTTAAAATTTAATATTCCTTATGTTAGAATAAAGATTCAAGTCAGAATAACCGCTATTTAAGGAATAAAATGCCATATCTTGTATCTTCTATAATTGCTGTTGTTGCAGCAACTATTATTTTGTTAACAAGATATGAAGCAGATGATAGTGCAATCACAGCTGAACTTGATAGCATGAAGTCTATGTTTTTAATGGTTGATGGATTTGTAAATACTTATGTTCAATCTGGTGGTGATTTGACGGATGTGAATTTCCAGAAATTATCGTGTTCAGGGATATTATCAGGGAATATAAAAGATACTTTATCAGCAACAAATTGTGATACAACAGCTACAGCTGATGGTGTTACTGATAATGTAACTGGTAGTTTGAATGCTTCAAAATTAACTTTTCCATCTAATTCAGTTAAATGGCAGTTGATACCTATACCTAGCACTGATGTAAATTATGGTACATCTTCAGGAAGTGGATACAAATTTTTAGTTGATATGACAGGAAATAGTTCTTTAATGAGTAAAGCAATTTTTGCAGAGAGTTTTTCTGGTGGAGAATTTTGTGAAAAGATGCTATTTGGTACTTTAGATAGAAATGGAAATGCTTTAGTTGAGGCTACAAGTAATTTTGGCACAGCTGGTACAAACAATGATGGACTTTTTGTTTGTATAGTATTTAAATAAGAAATTTGGTGCAACTAAATAATAGTTGTTGTATAATCACGGCCTTAGGTCAGAAAAGTTAAATTAAAAAAAAGGATAGAAAAATGCCACAGTTGATAGCGATGGTAATCGTAGTAGTTGCAGCGATGATTTATATGTTCCAAACATTTGGTGGAACTGGTGATAAAATTGAGGGGATAGCTCAAAAATCAAGTATTATTACAGAAATTAATAATATTAAAAATGGAACACAGTTAGCATTAAGAGGAGATGCCGTTAATACAACTCCAACAACTTTAACGGATTTAGCAGCATTAGGATACTTTGCAGATCAAATGAATAATGAAATTTCAAATAATGCAGGAGCTACTGCACCAGGAGCTACAGCTGCAGCAGGAGCAGCTTCTGTGGGTACTTTAAATACATATTCAGCAATTTCATTTGGTGGAGAAAATAATCCTGGAATGATTATAAACCTTGTAGTTGGTGCTGCAGGTACTAGACCAGGTATTAGAGTTCAATTTTTAAATGAATTAGCAAATAATGCTGATTTCTTGGAAACACAAATTGCAAATGATTTAGAATCTATTGCTTCTATAGATAGAACGACAACTAACGGTGCAGCTGTTGCAATTGATGCAAATGGTGATACTCCTGCAGGTACAAGACCAGCTGATAATGCATTAACAGTAGGAACAGTAGCTGCTGGAACGGCTACATTAACAGACGGTATTTTTACAATTTATTTTAAAGATATGCCAGCAAGAATTGTTCTTCCATAATTATTTAAAAATCTAGGCAAATTTGCCTAGGTTTTTACTCTTATTATAAATTAAAAACTAAGTACTAAAAATCTTTCATAGTATTTACTTTTTATTTTAAGTTTCTCATAGTGAAGGGTTTTTATTAATGTTTGGAAATATATGGCTATCGTCTGCTCTTATTGTTACAGCTATATTTTCAGCATCTGCTATGTACAAATCTTACAGTGATGTTCAAGAAGCAAAACAAATCCAAGAAAATTATGAAATAATCTCAGAAATCAAAACCCTTTTAGCCAAACAATACAACAAAAATCCTGATGAAATTACAAGAGATGAAATCATTGCTAATTTACCAAAAGGTGAAAATTGGGAAAAAGTTTTATTACTTGATAGAAATAAAGATAGTAATTTAACAAATAAAGAGCTTGTAAATAGTGAAGGAAATTTTGAAATAAGTAAAGATGAAAAATTAAAACTTCTAGCTTTAAAAGCAAAATTAAAAAATATTACAGATGTTTCATCAATTACAGCTGATACAACAACAAAAAAATATACTTTTGATGTTGGTGAAAATAATAAAAACCAAGTTTTAAATGATAGTGAAATAGAGCAAAGTGTAAATCGAGCTATTGATTTTTTGGGAGTTGAAATTTTATATTCAAATAAAACTGTATCTGAAACCATGATAAAATTATTAGATGATGGGAATAACTTTATACCCTATGACAAAATGTATCAAGATTTTAAGAAAACAAGTGAAACAAGTATAAGTGTTGATGTATTAAAAACTAGAAAACAAGATTATTTTAAATCAAAAATCAAAGAAAAACTTTATCTAAATGAAACAGCAATCGAGACAAAATTATATTATCAATTAAAAGATGTATTATGATTAAATATTTTCTATTTTTAGTTATAAGCTTTAGCATTTTACAAAGTGAAACTTTTCAAGAGAGACAAGCTATTTTACAAGATATAAAAAATATAGTTCAATATGAAGAATCATTTGCAAGAACTTATGAGCAATATATTCTAACTAACTACAAACTTCCACCCACTGTAGCAACTATTACTACATTAATGGGTGGAACAATTACCTCTTTTGTATCTATAGATGATAAAGTTAATCTTACAACTTTATCATCTGGTTTACCAAAAATAAATTATGCTTTAGGAGATGATTTAAAAGCAGATTTGAGTATAAAAAGTTTATATGAAAGTGATACCTTCAGAAAAAGAACTTATGTTAGAGATGGAGCTGTTTATTTTATTTTAGAGGATAGTTTTGCAAAACATCTATTTGATTTAATAAAATTAAATAGTGGTAATGAAATTAAAGATTGTTCATCGTCAAATTCAGATAAAGCATGTAAGAGAGATAACCATATTTATATAGATGCAACTGGAGTTACAACAACCACGATTGCTAGTTATTTAATGAGTTATCATATTGATAAATTTAAAACGGGTCCAATTGTTGTTACAAATGACAGTACAAAATATACAACTGAAGATGTATTTAAATCAATACCTAAGGGAGCTTTGATTTATGATATAGATGGAGTAAAGTATATAAAAACAACAACAACTCTTGAGGCACTAAAATGATAAAAAGAATAATTACAACACTTCTTTTTATAAGTTCTTTAAGTGCAAATGAAGATTTAACAGCTCAAAAACAAAATACTCTATATGTTCAAAATCTAATAGAAAGAGAAGAAACTATTGCAAAGAATTTTGAGAAATATATTTTAACAGAGTTCTCATTACCTACAATGACTAATTTGATTAATGACAGTTATTTAGGAAGTAATTTTTCTATAGAAAATAGAATGGGTGTAGATATAGATTTTTCAAATAGTAAAACATTAAGATTAAAATATTTAATTTCAAAAGATGAATATAACAACACTCAAGATTATATAGTGCAGCTTTATAATAGAGATTTATATAGGAATTATACTTTTGTATATTCTGTAGAAGATACTGTAAATAATAAAGTTAATTTAACAGACTCTTATGTTGAAATAAAATTACAAAGTAATGAGGCAAAAACAATTTTTGATTTATTAAGAAACGATAAGATTATACAAAAAGATTGTAGTTCGCCAGTTGCAGGAACTTATTGTAGTAATAATAAAAAATCTATAAGATGGTATAACGCTAGTTTACAATGGATTGAATATAGTAAAAAAGATTTTAATAAAGGTAATGTCATTTTAAGTACAAATAGTTTATTAACAGATACAAAATTACAAGATTTATCAGTTGGTGCATATATATTTATAGATGGTGTTAAATATGTGAAGTTAATAAATGATTCTTCAAATAATTTGCAAATTTTGAAGGTAAATTAAATGAAAATTTTATTTCTTATTTTACTTTATATAAATTTTGCTTTTTCTTCTAGTGAAAATATATCTTTAATGAATGCAGTTAAAGATGTAATACAAAAGGAAGAGTATATTTCACTTACTCTAAATAAATATATTTTGCAAACAGCAACAATTCCTAAAAAAAGTGATAATAGTTTAGATTGGACAAAACTAGAAAATGCTGATTATTTAGGAACAAATTTTAATAAAACAAATCCACTAACTAAATCAAATATAGTAGTTGTTTTTGATTCAAAAAATAATGCATTTATAAAGGGTGCTATTGTCCCGACAGTTCCGGGTGAAACCCCGTACCTACTTCCAACAAACTCGCCACCCGTCCTCGCAGCGTTACCCGCCCCTCGGTCGGCTCCGTGATCCGGCTCAAGATTTTAAGC
>JBBRXF010000011.1:0-37588 GCA_038248665.1 Campylobacterales bacterium
GGTGGAGGACCTGCTGGAATAATGGCAAGTATTAGTGCAGCAAAGGAAAATAAAAGCGTTTTATTACTAGAAAAACTTTCAAAAATTGCAGCAAAACTAAAAGCCACTGGTGGTGGAAAATGCAATCTTACAAATACTTTATCAACTGAAGAGTTTATGGGAAAATTTGGTAAAAATGGGCGATTTATGAGCCATGCACTTGAAGCTTTTAATGCAAATGATTTAAGAGATTTTTTTGCAAGCATTGGAGTTGAAACAATTGCCCGAGATGGTTTTAGAGTATTTCCACTAGATCACAGTTCTTCTATTATTTTAAAAGCTTTGGATGATGAACTTGAAAGATTAAAAGTAAAAGTTGATTGTTCTGTTGAAATTCAAACTATTCAAAAAAAAGATGATATTTTTATCATAAATAGCCAAGAAAATATCTACAAAACAAAAAATATTATCCTAGCTACTGGAGGTTTAGGTTATCCAACTCTTGGGGCAACTGGTGATGGATATATTTATGCCAAAGATTTTGGACATGAAGTTACCTCTTTACATCCAGCAATGATGCCATTATTTACAAAAGAGAAAAACTTCGCTTCTTGTAAAGCAGATACCATCGCAAAAGCTATTTTAAAAGTTGATTTACCAAAATATAAAAAACTAAAACTAACAGGAGATTTGATTTTCACAAACAATGGAATAAGAGGGCCAGTTGTTTTAGATTTTGCTCGAGAATTAACTCCAATAATTGCCAAACACAATGAAGTGCCTTTATTGATTAGTTTTCTAAAAGGTATGAATGAAGAGCAAATTTATACTCATATCAAAAAAGAGATTGAAAAAAATCCAACTGCTACGGTTTTAGAAAATCTTACTACTCTTTTGGCTTCAAGTGTAGCTCAAGAAATATGTAATATTTGCGAGATAGATAGTTCTGAAAAGTTTAAAAACATAGATGGATTAAAAAGGGAAAAACTAATAAAAACCCTAGCTTGGACACCTTTAACTGTAACTGGTCATGAGGGATTTAAAAATGCAATGATTACAAGAGGTGGAGTTGAACTCAAAGAAATTGATTCAAAAACAATGCAAAGTAAAATTGTTTCTGGTTTATATTTTTGTGGAGAAGTAGTAAATATTGATGGACCTTGTGGTGGATACAATCTTCAATGGTCTTTTTCAAGTGGCTTTTTGGCGGGGAGAACATTAAGTTTATGAATAAAAATGAATACTTGTTCATAAAGTTGATATAATTTAAAAAAGCAATAATAAGAGAGGTTTTATTTTGAATAATATTAAAATTAAAAGTCATCAAATCTTTTTATTTTTCTTTTGTTTACTATTTGGTGTAAACATTTTTGCTTTAGATAAGTTAGATTCAACTCCTTTTGTTTTAACCCAAAATGAGAAAAATTGGATAGAAACCCATCCTATAATAAAAGTAGGTGTTGATAGAGATTATGCTCCTTATGAGTGGCTTGAAAATGGTGAATATAAAGGTGTTGCTATTGATTATATGAAACGAATTGAAAAAATCGTGGGAATAGAGTTTCAAATAGTTAAAAATAAATCTTGGAATGAAATCATAAATATGGCTAAAAATGGTGAAATTGATATGATTACAAGTATTGTACAAACACCTGAAAGGTCAAAATATCTCAATTTCACAGAGTTTTATAGAAAAAGTCCTGTAATTATTATTGATAGAGGGGAAAATGGTTTTATAGGTGGATTAAAATATCTAAATAATAAAAAAGTTTCTGTTGAAAAAAACTATTTTATGGAAGAAATTTTAAGAAAAAATTATCCAAACATAAAACTACAAGTTGTTGATAGTACAAAAAAAGCTCTAGAATTGGTCAATTCAGAAGAAGTTGATGCTTATGTTGGAGATTTAGGACTTTCTGATTATTTAATCAAAAAAAATGACTTTTCAAATCTACGTTTTTCTGGTCAAACAGAATATTTTAGTGATCAAGGTTTTGCAGTTACAAAAAATAATACTGAGCTTTTGAGTATTTTAAATAAAGCTGTAAAATCTTTACCCGAAGATGAAATACAAAATACCTTTAATTATTGGTTAAGTGCAGAACGTGGAATAAATATAAAAACAATATTCTTTTATGGCCTTACTGTATTGTTTATTTTACTGATTATAAGTTATTGGGTTTATAGATTAAGAAGTGAAATAACACAACGTAAAATCATTGAAAATAAACTAAAAGAGAGTGAAGCCCACTATCGACAATTAACAGAAGATGTAAATGATGTGATTTGGAAAGTAGATACTAATTTTATAATTACTTATATAAGTCCTGCGGATGAACGATTTAGAGGTTATAAAGCAAGTGAAGTAATTGGAAAAAGTGTTTTTGAATTATTCACAGATGAAAGTATTACTCTTCTTAATGAAAAACTAAAAGAGAGATTAGAATTATCGCAAAAGGGTAATAAATTACCTCCTTTGGCAATAGAACTTCAACATAAATGTAAAGATGGCTCTATAATCTGGGGAGAAATTTTATCAAAACAAGAACTAGATGCCAACGGAAATATTATTGGTTATCACGGAATTACAAGAGAAAGTACAAAACGTAGGGAATTACAAGAAAAAATAGAACAATTAGCCTATTGTGATACCCTTACAAAACTACCAAATCGTCGTTCTTTGGATGAAAAAATAAGTTATATCATGTTAAGAAGCCAAAGAAGTCAAAAGTATTGCGCTTTGGTTTTTATTGATTTAGATAATTTTAAACCATTAAATGACACTTATGGACATAATGTTGGGGATTTATTACTGATTGAAGTTGCAAATAGACTTAATAATAACATTAGAAAACTTGATGCAGTTGCAAGAATTGGTGGTGATGAGTTTGTAATAATTCTTGATGAATTTGATGAAAATAAAGAAATATCAAAAGAAAATATCTTTAAAGTGGTTGAGAAAATAAGAATACATCTAGCCCAAGTATATAAGTTTAATATTATAAATGAAGATAAAGAAAATATAGAAATCGAGCATAATTGCACAGCTAGTATTGGAGTTTGTATGTTCAAAGGTGAAGAAGAAAATTCTATAAATATCTTTAAATGTGCAGATTCAGCCATGTATGAAGCAAAAGAATCAGGAAGAAATACTATTAAATTTTATGAATAATTAGAAAATAATTTTGAAAATATGAAATTAAATAGAAGTTGTGAAAGGCAAGTTTTAAAAACTTGCCCATTCATCGTCATCTTTGCTATTTGATGAAACTATTTTTGTTTCACTTTTAGTATTTGAAATTGGTTTTTTAGTTTGAGTTGGAGCTTTGCTTATAGTTTTTGGTGGAGTTGATTTATTCTCTAAAACTTTTGCTTTTACTTCATCTTTTCCTATAAATTGTTTTGCATTTGCATTTGAAACAACTAATTTTGCAATCGTATCTGTTTGAACAGCTACTTCATAAGTTTGTGAAGCGATTATTGCATTTTGTTGAGTTTGTTGGTCAAGTGCACTAATAGCATCATTTATTTGTTCAATTCCAAGTAATTGTTCTTTACTTGAACCCTCAATACTTCTTATAAGTTCAATTGTTTGTGAGATATTTTCATTTAGCATTTTATAACCAGTAATCATATCTTCTGATATTCTTTTCCCTTGGTCAGCTTTTCTTGTTGCTGTTTCAACTAAAACTTTAATCTCTTTTGCAGCTTCTGCTGAACGAGATGCAAGGTTTCTTACTTCTGCTGCAACTACTGCGAATCCTTTACCAGCTTCTCCTGCAGTTGCTGCTTCAACAGCTGCATTTAAAGAAAGAATATTTGTTTGGAAAGCAATTTGGTCGATTACTGAAATCGCTTCATTAATTGCATTTACTTCTCTATCGATTTCATTCATAGCTTCAGTTGTTTGATTTGCTAAACTCTCACCTTTTGAAGCTGAATCAGTTACGCTTGAAGCTAATTGAGACATTTTAACGATGTTATTTGTGTTATTTGAGATATTACTTGAAATCTCTTCCACAGCAGCTGCTGTTTCTTCTAAAGCAGCAGCTGCTTCATTAGAATTTCTATTTAAAGTATCAACATTTTTTAAAAGTATATTACTACTTTCACCTAATGTTAAACCATTTGATTTATTTTCTACTAGCATCTCATTTATTATGTCTGCAAGATTATTTAACCCAACAGTTACTCCACTATTACACCCTTTGATTCTGTGGGTAAAATCAAGATTTGCAAATTCTTGAAGAGCAAAACTAATATCATTGATGTTTGTACAAACTCTTAATTGAAGGCTTAATAACATATCATTAATATGATGTCTTAACTCTTCTAAACTTTGAGTTTCTGTTTTATTATCAAGTCTTTTACTTAAATATCCCTCTTTAACAGTTAAAACAATTCCATTTATCTCTTGTAAGAATCTGTTATCTGAATCAATTGCACTTTTTGTTTTAGCGATATTTTGATTTACAACATGAGCCATAGTTCCAAATTCATCATGATTTCTATCATCTAACATTTCAACTGTTGTAGTTTCTTTGTTTATATATCCAAAGAAACTTAATAATCCATTTTGGAAGTTATTAATTGAAGTTATTAATTGTGATGATAAAAGAAGTGAGAAAGCGACAAAGAAAAGAATTGCAATAAGTGATAGAGTAATTAAAACAATATTCATTGTGCTGATAGCATCATTTTTCATTTCTGTTACATTTTTATTTATATGATTTAATTGTTCCTCAAGCTCTAGTCCAATATCAACCATTTCTTTAATTGTAGCTAATATTTCAGGAGTCTCTTTTTCTATTCCATTTTTATAGTCAGTTATTCTTTTTTGTGAAAAATTATCAAAACTAGATATATAATCTTTTGAATGTTTTATAATTTCATTACATAACTCAATATTCTCTTTTGAAGATAATTTACTTTGTAAGTCTAAAACAGATTTAGTTAAATTAGAAAAATCATCTCTAACTTTTTGAGCTTTTGTTTCATCAGGAGTTCGTAAGAATTGATAAACAGAAATTCGCCCTTTAAGAACATGTTGTATAAATACATCAGTTTGAGTAGCCGAATTTGTTTGTTTTTTAGTTATGTTATCGAAATAACTAAATATTGAAGCTGATATTATTACTATTAAAATAAAAGCCAAAGGTAAAAGCATAAGCTTCTTTCGCGTAGAGATGTTGTTCAACAAATTTAATCCTTTTTTAAGAAATGATACTGAATAGTACTAATAGTAAACAAAACTTTACCTTAAATAAAAATAATTTAATAGATGAAAGAATTTATCTTTAATTTAGATATTTATAATAAATATTTATAAAATAAATATAAGAAATAATTAAAATAAGATTAGAATAATTATGATTTTGAAGCTTATTTATTGATTATTTTTAGAAATTAAGAAGAAATATTATTAGATTTTATAAATGCTTTTATTAGAACAAAAAGAAATATAACAATAAATAAAAAGCCACCAATTAAAGAAAAGAAATTTTGAATATCACTCATTTCATTAATAATTGGATGAAATACAACTGGTGATAAGAATTGTCCTAAAAATATAGCAGAGGTAAAATATCCTGAGCTTTTTACTCTTTTTTCATGGTTTGTTTTACTTAACATCCAAGCTGTAACATTTGTCATCATTATTCCACCTGCAAATCCTAAAATTGGACTTGTAATAAAAAAATAGTGGACATTTGTTACTAATCCAACTAGCGAAAAACCTATTGCCATTAAGAAAATACCAATTAAATATATGGTTGAAAAATTGAATTTTGTTTTTAATTTTGAAAAAGTAATAGCACCTAAGGCATTACAAAAAAATGCAGTTGCGATTATAGTTCCAGTTAATGAACCACTTGCTTTAAATTTTTCAATTATTAAAAAAGGAATTTGTGTAGGTAAAATAAAAAATATTAACATAAACAAAAAAGCAAGAAAATAGACAAATAAAATATTTGAACTAATATATCCAAGAGTTTCTTGTGTATCATTTTCTATTTTTACTTCTTTAAGATTTAAAAATGCCATTGGAAGTAAAATCAAACCTATTAAATAAATTGCAAAGGGAAATCTCCAACTAATATCAGATAATAATCCTCCACCCATTACAAAAAAAACACCGCCAACTCCCATAAAAGCACTTTGATAACCCATGAATTTATGTCTATCTTCTTCTTTAAAATAATCTCCAACAAGTGAAGTAGAAACAATCATAAGTGTTGCAACACAAACACCAAAAAATGCCCTAGCGATTAATAGATTTTCTATACTATCAAGATATAATCCAGAACTTCCAAATAATGAAAAGAAAAATAGAGCAATAACTGCTGATTTTTTCTTTCCAAATCTAAAAATAAAATGTCCCAAAACTGGTGCAAGAAATGCAATAACCAAAGATGGAAGTGTTAACATTAATCTTGAATAAAATTCAATATTATCTACATCTTTGAAATAATCTTTTAAGTGAGGTAACATAGTAACAATCGCAACATTTGACATACTTGTTGTCATTGAAAGTAAAAGTAGGGTTAAAATAGTGAGTTTTGATATATTATTCATTGTTTTCTTAAAATTTCTATTTGCTCATTTTGTGAGTAATTAAATCTAAACTCAGACTCTTTTAAATAGTAAAAAAAGTTATCTTCTTCTACACCTTTGTATTTTTTGAGATTGTTTTCTAAAAAAATCCAAAATTCATTTAGTTTTGTTTTATGAGAATTTAAAGAGTGAATTTTATTCCAGTTTAAATATTGAATAAAACCATCTTCAATATCAAAGGCTCGTTTTCCAATTTTTGGCATTAGCAAAGTATATACTTTTTCGTTTGAATAAAAGCCCATAATATTTATAGCTTCACTTAGAGATTTTTTCTTTTTCTTTTTTTCTCGCTCTTTTATGTAATAAAACTCTTCATATTCGTTGTAATCTTTGATTGAGTTGTTATATTCATTTTCCAAATATAAAGCAATTTTTCTTCTAAATATATCAAATCTCTCTTTTACAGTTTTGTAGTTTAATTCCAATTCTTTTGAAACTTCAAGGGCATTTTTATTTTCACAAAATTTAATGATGATTAAATCATCTTTTTGAAGTTTTTTTAAAGAGTACTTTTTTGCACAAGTTTTACATTTGATGTAATCATTTGCTAAAGTATAAAAAGTAGTATTGTTGCAGTTTTGACAAATCATAGGTTTATTCTAACATTATTTGTATAATTTTTGTTCTAAAAATACCCAAGAGATTTGAAAAATTATGATAAGTTTATATATTACAAAATATACTACAACAATTGAACGACTATTCATAAGGAATAATATGGAAAATATAGGTTTATTACTAATCTTTTGGTATGGAATTTTACATGCTTTTGGAGCTGACCATTTAACAGCAATTGCAGATTTCTCAATTGGAAAAAATAAAAAGAAAACATTGCTAATAACAGCTATGTTTGCAATAGGTCATGGTATTTCACTTTTTATATTTGCAAAATTATTAGAAACTTATCATATCTCAGATGAAATTTTAGGTTATGGCGATGTTATTTCAGCTTCTGTAATTTTAGGTATGGGAATATATCTACTTTTTTTAGTTTTTACAAATAGAATAAATCTAACAAAACATATCCATCATGGGAAAGAGCATATTCATATTTACTTTGGAAAAGAGCACTCTCACTCAACAAAAGATATAAGTTCAGCCTTTACAATTGGAGCACTTATGGGAATAGGTGGAGTTAGAGGAATGTTAGTTACATTAGGACTTGTAGAAAGTTCAAGCGTTGATTTCACTATGGTTTTAGCTTTTACTTTGGGAGTTATGATTATTTTTATGGCATTTGGTTCATTTATTTTATACATTAACAAAAACTTACTAACTTCAAAACAAAATATTAGAAAAGTATTTACAGTTGCAGGTGTGATTTCTGTTGCTGTTGGGACTAACTTTTTATTAGGATAATAAAATAGATATTATATATATGAAGTTGCTTATGCTGAAAGCCATCATTATTACTTAGAAAAGAAGAAGATGATAAAGAAAAACAATTGCCTTTTGATAATTATCAATTGAAAAAATTAAAACAAGGAAATTCTTGATAATTTAAATAACAAATTGTAATATTTTTTATAATAAATAAATTTTTTTGTTATGATTTTCAAAAAAGGAAATCAAAATGGAAAAGTTTATTGAAAACAAATCCTTACTTGAGGATTTGAAAAACCTCATAGTATCTACAAAAGAGCAAGTAGCTATTAGTGTAAACTCATCTTTGACTTTGATGTATTGGCAAATTGGTTTTAAAATCAATGAAGATATATTGAAAAATAGTCGTGCAGAGTATGGAAATCAAATTGTGCACGCAGTGAGTACACAATTAGTAAAAGAATTTGGAAGTAGTTTTTCAAAGAGAAATCTTTTTCATATGATTAAATTTTATAAAGTTTTTAGTGATAAAAAGATTGTGTACGCACTGAGTACACAATTGACATGGACACATATAAGAAGTTTGATTGCAATTGAAGATGAGTTAAAAAGAACATTTTATATAGAGATGGCAAAACTTGATAAGTGGAGTACAAGAACATTAAATGATAGAATTGATTCAATGTTATTTGAGCGAATAGCCTTATCAAAAAAACCTGATGAACTTATATCTTATGAAATAGAAAAACTAAAAGAGGGCGTTGTAACTCCTAATATGGTTTTAAAAGACCCGTATGTTTTAGACTTTTTGGAACTAAATGATAGATATTTGGAAAAAGATTTAGAAGATGCTATTTTGAGAGATATTGAAAACTTTATTTTAGAGCTAGGAAATGGATTTTCTTTTATATCACGACAAAAAAGAGTTCAAATTGGCGAAGATGATTTTTATATTGATTTACTTTTTTATAATCGCAAATTAAAAAGATTGGTTGCTTTTGATTTAAAATTAGGTAAGTTCAAATCAGAGTATAAAGGTCAAATGGAGTTGTATTTAAAATACTTAGAAAAGTATGAAAAAGAAGAAGATGAAAACACACCTTTGGGAATTATTCTTTGTAGTGATAAGAATCAAGAGCAAATAGAATTACTAGAACTTGAAAAAAGTGATATTCATGTGGCAAAATATCTTACGATTTTACCACCAAAAGAAGAGTTTGAAAAACGACTTCATAAGGCAATAGAAAATGCAAAACAAAAATATAAAATCAAAGATTGAAGTTGCGGAGTAATAATTGCATATAAAGGCAGTTAAGAGAGTATACTCTACAATAAACTAATAAAAGGCATATAATGAAAATAGCAATTCCAGTAAAAGATGAGAATTTAACATTCTTTAGTAATGCAGGACATACTCCAAAATTCGCAATTTATGATTTAACAGGTTCAGGAATGTTCAGATCATTTAAATTAGACTCAGTAATAACAAATCCAAGAACTGACATAGACCACGACCATGCGGAAGAAGACCATGCTTGTGACCACGGACACGATGATGAAGAACATATCGCAGAACACAATAAAATGGGTATGGCTTTAAGTGAATGCAGTTACATAGTAGTTAAAAAAGCTTGTAAAAACACAGCAAACTCTTTTACTTCACAAGGTATAAAACTTGTTAAATATAATGGTGAAGCATTAGATGTAAACACAATATTAAAAGAGACATCAGCTTCGTTTAAATAAATCTTGTTCTAAAAACACCTAACTGCAAATTAAAATTATTCGACCTTTAGACTTTTTGAGTTAAACTATTTAAAATGAATATTTATTCACAAAAATAGTTTAAAACAAAAAGGAAATAATATGTGTAAAGATTGCGGTTGTACAATAGCAGGACAAGAACAACATCACCACCATCATCATGATGACCATGAACATGGAATTGTTCATGACCATGACCATCCACATGACAATACAACTTGGAGTGCAACACACCAAGCAGCTCATGAAACACTTAATCATAATCCACAATTAAACGATGCAAAAACAATCTCTGTAATCAAAAAAATACTTGATAAAAATGACCATGAAGCCTCACACAATAGAGCTCATTTTGATTCACACAAAGTTTTAGGAATAAATCTTATGTCAAGCCCTGGAAGTGGGAAAACATCACTTTTAGAAAATATTGCTGACATGGTAGATTTTAAATTTGCAGTTGTTGAGGGTGACTTAGAAACTTCAAGGGATGCTGATAGATTAAAAGCAAAAGGAATTGAAGCTGTTCAAATCCAAACAGGAAGTGCTTGTCACTTAGATGCATTTATGGTTCACAAAGGTTTACATGATATTAACCTAGACAATATTGATATTTGTTTTGTGGAAAATGTGGGAAATCTTGTATGTCCTGCATCTTATGATGTGGGAACTCACTTAAATATTGTTCTTGTTTCAGTTCCTGAAGGTGAAGATAAGATTGCAAAATATCCAGTTATGTTTAGATGTGCTGATTTAATCCTTATTACTAAAACAGATTTACTTCCATACTTTGAATATGATATTGAAAAAGAGAAGAGGGAAGCTAGAAAACTAAAACCAAATGTAGATATTTTAGAAGTAAATGTAAAAGATAAACAATCACTTCAAAATGTAATTGATTGGATTAATTTCAAAAGAAAGATGAGATAGAAATATGTGTTTATCAATACCATCGAAAATAAAAAGTATAGACACAGAAATGAACACTTGTGTAGTTGACACAATGGGAGTTGAAAGAAGTGCTAGTTTAGATTTAATAGACCAAGATGTAGTAGTTGGGGATTATGTTTTAATTCATATTGGATTTGCTATGAATAAAATTGATGAAGAGGATGCTTTGGAGTCTTTAAAAGTCTATGCGGAGATAATAGAAAAAATGGAAGAACAAGATAGATTAGAAGCAATTGAACAATCTGAAAATTGCCCAAATAGATAATATCATGGAAAAAGAATTACAACTAAAAGATTTATACGATGGTTTTAGAGATGCTAAAACTATAAAAGCATATAAACAGCTAATTGATGAAGACCTAAAAGATTACGATGGAATCATAAATATCATGGAAGTGTGCGGTGGACACACTCACACTATTATGAAATATGGAATCCCACAATTAATAAATAAAAAAATAAACTTCATTCATGGACCTGGATGTCCTGTTTGTGTAATGCCAAAAGAGAGAATTGATAGTGCTTATGCTTTGAGTTTACAAGAGAATGTAATACTTGTAACTTTAGGAGATATGATAAAAGTTCCAGGAAGTAAGGGAAGTTTACAAAATGCAAGAAGCCAAGGTGCAGATGTACGATTTGTCTATTCTCCAATGGAGTGTATAAAAATTGCAAATGAAAATCCAAATAAAACAGTAGTGTATTTTGCAATAGGATTTGAAACAACAACTCCAATGACTTGTGCTTTATTAGAGCAAGTGATAAAACACAATATTACAAATATACTTTTTCATATAAACCATATAACAGTTCCAGAAGTAATGCAAGTATTAGTTCAAGATGAAAACTGCAAAATCGATGCATTCTTAGGCCCATCACATGTTAGTGTTATAAGTGGAAGTAAAATATATGAAGAGTTCCCAAGAGATTATAATAAACCAGTGGTTGTGAGTGGATTTGAACCAGTAGATGTTATGCAATCTCTTTCAATGATAGTAAAACAATTTAAAGAAAAAAGAGCTGACTTAGAAGTAGAGTACAAACGACTTGTTTCATATGAGGGAAATCTAAAAGCCCAAGAACTAATAAACAAATACTTCAAAAAAGTTCCTTTTAAATTTAGGGGAATTGGTGAGGTAGAGAAAAGTGGTTATGAACTAAAAGATGAATATGATAACTACAATGCAAAAATAGTATATAAAGAGATACTGCCTACAAAAGAGGTAAAAGACAACAAAGCCTGTAGATGTCCAGATATTCTAAAAGGAATAGCAAAACCTCACGACTGTAAAATCTTTGGAACAGTATGTACTCCAACAAATCCAATTGGTGCTTGTATGGTAAGTAGCGAGGGTGCATGTAGTGCTTATTATAAATATGGGAATTTACTATAAAGAGATAACATGGATATAGAACAAATAAAACAAAGAATACAAAAATTCTCAGATGATAGAAACTGGGAAAGTTTTCACAATCCAAAAAATCTAGTTATGGCATTAACAGGTGAAGTAGGAGAACTAAATGAAATATTTCAATGGCTTAATTTTGAAGAGTCTTTAAATCTACCTGATGATGTATTAGCGCATGCAAAAGAAGAAGTAGCAGACGTGGCTATTTATCTTCTTAGACTTTGTATGAAACTTGACATTAACCTTGAAGATGCCATTATGAATAAAATGACTAAGAACGAAAAAAAATATCCAGTTGAAACATCTCAAGGTGGAAGTAAAAAATATTCTAAGAGTAGGGAAGATAAATAAATGACTAAAACAATAACATTAGCCCATGGAAATGGTGGAGCTGAAAACAATGAGCTTATAAACAAAGTATTTTATAATGCTTTTAAAAATGAGATATTAGAAAAAAGTGAAGATGCAGCAGTTATTCAAAATGGTACATTAGCTTTTAGTACGGATTCATTTACAGTTAGTCCTTTGTTTTTTAGTGGAGCAAATATTGGAAAACTTGCTGTTTGTGGAACTTGTAATGACTTAGCCATGATGGGAGCAAAGCCAAAGTATCTTACTTGTTCAGTTATCATTGAAGAGGGATTTGAAGTAGAACAACTTGAAAGAATAGTGGCTTCCATGAAAAAAGAGCTTGAAGTAAATGGAGCTATTGTTGTAAGTGGAGATACAAAGGTAGTTCCCAAAGGTGCTGTTGATAAAATCTTCATAAATACTACTGGTATTGGAGAAATCTTATACAAAGGCATTAGCTCAAACAATATAACTACAGAAGATGTAATTCTAGTAAATAGAGACATTGGAGCTCATGGTGCTACTATTTTTGCTGCACGTGAGGGAATGGATATGAACTCAGAGCTTAAAAGCGATTGTAACTCTTTATATCCTCAAGTAAAAGCGTTAATTGATGCAGGTATTAAAATAACAGCTTTAAGAGATGCCACAAGAGGTGGAGTGAGTGCTGTGTTAAATGAGTGGGCAAAACAATCAAATATTTGTATAGAAGTAGAAGAAGAAAAAATTCCAGTATGCGATGAGGTAAAAGGAATTTGTGAGATGTTAGGTTTTGAAGCTACAAATCTTGCAAATGAGGGAACTTTTGTTTTAGCAATTCCTAAAGATGATGCTTTAAAAGCCATTGAAGTTTTACAAACATTTCCAGAGGCTTCAAAGGCTTGTGTTATTGGAAAAGTAACTCAACAATATTCTCAAAAAGTGATACTAAATAGTTCTTGGGGCACAAAAAGATTTTTAGATACACCAACTGGTGAACTTCTTCCAAGGATTTGTTAATTGGTTACTTTTAATAAATGGAACATTTTTAAAGGAGAAATTTTATGCACGAATATTCAGTAGTTCAATCTTTATTAGAAAGTTGTGAAGAACACGCTCGAACAAATGACGCAAAAAAAGTTACAAAAGTAGTAGTAAAAATTGGAGTTTTAAGTGGGGTAGAACCCGATTTACTTCAAACTGCTTTTGATACTTTTAAAGAACAAACAGTCTGCCATGATGCAGTTTTTTTGATAAATCATCAAAAAGTGGTTATTGATTGCTTAGATTGTAACACAATTTCAACATTAGAAAAAAATGAATTTTGCTGTCCAAAATGTCAAAGTGTAAATATAAAAGTTACAGATGGCGAAGATATGTATTTAATGAGTTTAGAACTAGAATAAAATTATTTATTAAAAGATACAAATAAAAGTATTCATTTTCCCACAAAGTTATGATATTATAATTTCCAGTAGAGGCTATATTCAAAGGCTTTAAAATGAAGAAAATAACTTTAGAAAGAGTGCTTTATAAAAATTATTTGAGAACATCTCTTATATCAATATTTTTGATAGAGTTGTTTTTGGTATTTTTTTATTTTATAATAAATAAAAACATGATTGATAAAAGTGCAAACTTTTTATTAAATGATGTAGAAAACTCAATCTCCTTAATTGTAGAAAATCAAACACAATCAATAACTGAAGATTCCTTGGATTCTTCAATTCATCACTTCACTCAAATGAAACTTCCTTATGATGGTAAAATTCTTATAATCGACAATTCAGGAAAGATATTATTTATTGATGAACAAATTCAAAATATACTAAATTTGCAAGAAAATAAAATCAATATTTTTAGCCATCAAGATTTAAAAATTGTAAATTACTTCAAAGAGATTTTAAAAGAGAGAAATCTAAATAAAATAGTAATAAATAAAAAAAATTACCTGCTATTTTCTATAAAAGTTCCTAAAAATTCAACCTATGTTGTTGCTTTTATATCCGAAGATAAGATTTTAGATGGGATTCAAAATTTAGGAAAATATTATGAGAAATTAGCTTATGTTTTGGCCTTTTCTGTATTGATTTTTTTTATATTATTCTTTTTTTACGTATCTTTCAAAGCAAAAGAATTTACAGATAGAATTAATCAACCTTTATTAAAAATAATACAATTTACAAAAAATTTAGGAATGAAAAAAGATATAAAAAGCCTTGAACCTTGTGGTGTTTTTGAAATTGATAGATTAAGTAGTAATTTTAACAATATGATTATTGAATTAGATAGAAGAACAAATAAGCTGATTTTAGAAGAGACAAAAAGAATATATCAAGAAAGATTAGCAAATACAGATCCACTAACAGGTGCATATAACAGAAGATATTTAAATGAATTTTCATTTGAATATCTAAAAATTGTAAAAAGAGAGGATAAGGATTTATCTTTATTATTACTTGATTTAGATGATTTTAAAATTATAAATGACACTTACGGACATGAAATAGGTGATATTGTTATAAAAGAGTTGGTGAAAATATCAAAGGCAAGTATACGAGAAAGTGATTTGGTTGTTAGATTTGGTGGAGATGAATTTATAATTTTATTACCAAATACAAATATTTTAAGTGCAAGATTAGTTGCAAATAAAGTTATGAATAAAGTAAACGAATATAATAAAGATAAAGAGTATAATTTCTCAATTAGTATAGGAACTTCATACTATCAAGCAGGAGATAACAGTATTGATGATTTAATAGCAAGAGCTGATGACTCTTTATATGAGGCAAAAAGAGTAGGGAAAAATCGTGTTGTATGAGGGAAACAATAAATATTCATTTATTGATTGTTAACCAAATTTTATTAGAATAATAATATATACAAATAGGAAATATAAGATGTTATTAATGAAACTAGAGTCAAAAGAGAAGTTTTCTTTTTTACAATTGGCTCACTACCTTGCACGAATAGATAATAAATATGGAAAACAAGAAGAAGAGATTATTTTAGAATATTGTACTGAAATGGGAATAGAAAATTTAGACTCTTTTGATTTTGATAATTTTAGTTTAGATAAAATATTAAAAGATTTTAAATCAGAATCAAGTAAACGAATAGTAATTTTAGAGTTAATGATTTTAATTCATATTGACCACACTTTTAATTTAAATGAAAAAAAATTAATACAAAAAATATCAGAGAGTTTTGGAATAGACGTAAGTGACGTAAATGATTACTCTCAATGGGGAAAATCTGTTGCAATGTTATATGAAGTTGCAAAAATATTCGTAAATGAGAAAAAAATATAACAATTAGGATAATTTCAATTCTAATAGTAGGAATTTTTAGATAAAATGTATACATGGAAATAATAGAAACACTAAATACTAAAATTGATAAATTAATTCACGATTATGATAAATTAAGATTAGAAAATCAAGCATTACAACAAGAATTAGATTCTATGAAAAATGAAAATGATGAACTAATAAGAAATAATCAAGATATGTTTCTAAGAATAGATAGTACATTAACGTTAATAAAGGCACGAAATAGTGAATAAAGAAGTAACATTTCATATAAATAATATGGCATATACTATAACTATTGATGAAAATATATATTTAGAACTTTCAAAATATTTAGATTTAGCAAAAAATAATGATACTAAAGATTTATTGGTTGCCTATTTACGATTATCTCAAGAACATCATGGTTTAAAAAAAGACATTGAAGAAATTACAAATAAACTTTCAAGGTTTTGAAAATTAAAGGTTTTTCATTATTAGAAATGATAATTGCTATAGTTTTAATAGCTATTATTACCTCTTTTGCTATTCCTAAATTTACAAATTTAAATTACAATAAAAACATAACTACTTTAAAATCACAAGTGTCTTTAATCCAAAATGCAATAACAAATCAAAAAAGTAAAAATATTTTACTTTCAAATAATCAAGAAATAATCTCTTTAGATGAAGCTACTTTGAATAGTGGCGGAGAGAAACTTTTTACTAATGTAATTGATTTTTCAATTATTTCAACAAATACTACTAAAAAAGAGTCTGGAATGTGGGCAAAAACATCAAATAATTCTTATACTTTTTATCTCTCGCCTGATAAAAATATTCTATTCTCTTTTGAAGATGAAAAGATTATATGCAAAAGTTCAGTTGAGCTATGTAATGAGATTGAATAATGTATTATTATGAACTTGCCCTTTTAAAATCACCATTAAATAACTTAACTTTTCAAAGTGAAGAGAAATTAGACATTGGTGCAAAAGTTTTAATAAAATTAAGACAAAGAAAAAACCTAGATGAAGCAGTTGTAATAAAAGAAGTTGAAAAACCAACTTTTAAATGTACTGATATTTCTGAAGTTACAAATGAGTATTTTGATGAAAAGATGCTTTTAATTGCCAACTTTGTATCTCAATATTATGTTTGCTCTCTTGGTGAAGCTTTGAGTGTTTATAACTGTTTTGATAAAAATATTACAAAAAGTTTTGATGAAATAAAATTTGATAGCAAAATAGTTTTATCTTTTGAACAAGAAAAAGCAAAGAGATTTTTAGATGAAAAAAAACAAGCACTTTTATTTGCAAATACAGGTGCTGGAAAAACAGAAGTTTATATAAAAATCATAGAAGAGCATTTAAACCAAAACAAACAAGCAATTTTATTAATGCCCGAAATTTCTCTAACTCCTCAAATGGAAAAAAGACTTGAAAAAGTATTTGGGAAAAGTGTAGCTATCTGGCATTCAAAAATCACGAAAAAGAAAAAAGAAGAGATTTTACAAGGTTTACAAGAGGGAACTATAAAATTAATTGCAGGTGCAAGGTCAGCTCTATTTTTACCATTTAGCAATTTGGGTGTAATTGTAGTTGATGAAGAGCATGATGAGTCTTACAAAAGTGATTCAAAACCTAGATTTCATACAAAAGATTTAGCTATTTATATGGCAAAGAAGTTTGATATTCAACTGGTTTTAGGAAGTGCAACGGTTTCAGCTGGTTCTTTTCATAAAATCCCCTTTTTTAGACTAGAATCAACATATCATGATACAAATAAATCTTATAGTTTTGATGAGAGTGAAGCAAATCTTTCATTAAAAATTATAGATAAAATTGCAAAAACTATAGCTGGTGGAAATCAAGTAATTGTATTTTTGCCAACACGCGCTAATTTTAAATACCAAATTTGCACAACTTGTGGAAAATCTGTTGAGTGTCCTTATTGTTCTGTTTCTATGAGTTTACATAAAAATGATTTAGCACTAAAGTGTCACTATTGTGGATATGCTCAACAAATTCCAGAAACTTGTCCTTCATGTCATAGTGGAATTATTCACAATCTTCGAGTTGGAACTGCACAAATTGAAGAGGAATTAAAAGAGTTATTCCCTCAAAAAGTGATAAAAAGATTTGATAGAGACCAAATAAAAACAAATACACAATTAAAAACCATATTAAATGAGTTTAACAAAGGTGAAATTGATATTTTAGTTGGAACTCAAATGCTTTCAAAAGGGCATGATTATCATAATGTAAAATTAGCTGTGGTTCTAGGAATAGATTCTGTTTTAAATATGAATTCATATAAAGCCAGAGAAAAAGCACTTTCATTACTTATTCAAATATCAGGAAGAAGTGGACGAAAAGGTGAGGGTGAAGTAATAATTCAAACAAAAAATGAAGAGTTTTTTAATCATTATTTAAATGAGTCAAATTATAAAGAGTTTTTAGAAAGCGAATTAGAGTTTAGAAAAGAGCTTTATCCGCCATTTTTAAAGATGGCAAAAATCACTTTTTCCCATGCCAATGGACTTAAAATAAAAGATGAAATGGATTCTTATGTTCATGTTTTAAAAGCAAATAAAGATATTGAAGTTGTGGGTTTTGGACAAAGTCCTATTTTTAAAATGTCAAATAAATATCGATATGAAATCCTTGTTCGTTCAAACAATATAAAAGCACTTTTAAATGCACTTCATAGTATTCAAAGTCCAAATGCTTCAATAGATATGGATACAATTTACTAAATTAACCTAAAATTAGTCTTCTTTGTAGTAAAATAAATCAAAAAATAATAGGAGATATAATGGCTTATACAAAAGAAGAATTCAAACAATTAGTAGATGATATTCAATCACAATCATGGTACAAAAATCCAATCGGATTTGGTATTGCAAAAGTAGATAGAGGACAAATCAATAAAGATAAAATACTACAAGCAACTTTCCCTTTAATAAATTGGAATGAAAATTTTGGAAGTGCAGCAGTATTATTGAACGCATTAAAAGTAGCTGGAGAGAATGTAGATACTTCAAAATCGGAGTTAGTATGCAAAATTTCTGATGAGTTTTTAACTTCTTGTATTGAAGCTTTTAGACCATTTATCCCTGAAGCAAAAGGTGATGCACATAAAAATGTTCAAGTAATTTCAACACTAGCTTCACTTCCAATAGATTCTGGATTAACAGGTGAAGATTATAGAGTTGTATTTATTTTTGAAGATGTTGCACCTGAATCAACAGAAGCTGTATATTTAAAACTTTATGCACTTTCAACTGGAAAAGCAGCTTTAAGAAGCTTAAATTTAACTGGTGCATTTGGAAAATTACACAACTGCGCTTGGGTTGGAAATCAACCAATTGAACTTGACTGGTTAAGAGCAAATGAAATCGTGTTAAAACTTTCTGGAAAATATCCAACTATTGATATGGTTGATAAATTCCCAAGATTCTTACAACATATAATTCCTGCTGATAACACAAGAATCTTAGAAACTTCAAAAGTTAGAATGGGAGCTCAATTAGCAGCTGGAACTACAGTTATGCCAGGTGCTGCTTATGTTAACTTCAATGCTGGAACTTTAGGTTCAGTTATGGTTGAAGGAAGAATTTCATCTTCAGCAGTTGTTGGAGCTGGATCTGACGTTGGTGGTGGAGCTTCAATTCTTGGAGTTCTTTCAGGAACTGATGGAGTTCCAGTTTCAATTGGAGAAAATACATTATTAGGTGCAAATTCTTGTACTGGAACTGCAATTGGTGATGGTTGTATTTTAGATGCTGGTGTAACAATTCTACCAGGAACTAAAATCGCATTATCAGAAAAAGCAGTTGCTGCACTTAAAGAGATTAATCCAACTAAAGAGATTACAACAGTTATGAAAGGAAGTGATTTCCTAGGAGTAAATGGTGTTCACTTTAGAGTTAACTCTTCAAATGGTCAAACAATTGCTATGAGAAGTACAAGAGAAGTTAAATTAAACGCTGATTTACACTAATCTTTATATTTTTATATGAATTAAAAGGTAAGAAGTTTTCTTCTTACCTTTTTTTATTTAAACTCTAATCAACATATAACCACATATATCGTATAATCCCAACCTTAAACAAATACAAAACACAATAATAAAAGAGAAACATGATAGAACTTTCAAATGTATCAAAAAGCTATGGACCAAATGAGCTTTTTAGTGAACTAAATTTAAGACTAAATTCTGGTAATAAAATTGGATTAGTAGGGCGAAATGGTAGTGGAAAATCTACACTTTTTAAGTTAATTCTTCAGGAAGAACAAGCTGATAGTGGAGAAGTAATGATTCCACGAAATTATAAAATCGGAGCTTTAAAACAATATTTTGATTTTACTGAAAAAACTTTAGTTGATGAAACAGCACTGGCACTTGCAGAAGATGATAAATTTAGTATTTATAAAGTTGAAAAGATTTTATTTGGTCTTGGATTTTCTCAAGAAGATTTAGAAAAAGAACCAAAATCATTTTCAGGTGGTTTCCAAATTAGAATTAATCTTGCGAAACTTTTATTAACTGAACCAAATATGTTACTTCTAGATGAGCCAACAAACTATTTGGATATTTTATCTATTAGATGGTTAAAAGCATTTCTTAAAAATTTTGAGGGTGAAGTTATTTTAATCACACATGATAGAGACTTTATGGATAGTGTTTGTACACACACTATGGGAATTATCAGAAGAAATGCATATATGATTGCAGGTGGAACAGAAAAGTTCTATGAGCAATTAGCAAGTAATGAAGAACACCATGAAAAACAAAAAATAGCTCAAGATAAAAAAATCAAAGAGCTTGAAGAATTTATTGCAAAAAATAAAGCAAGAGCTTCAACAGCTGCACTTGCACAATCAAAAGTAAAAATCCTTGAAAAAATGGATGTTTTAGAAGATATTGGTTATGACTCAACTCTAAAATTTGATTTTAATTATAAAGATACTCCAGCTAAATTTTTACTTGAAGTAAAAGATGTAAGTTTTGGATATACAAAAGATAATATTTTATTTAAAGATATTTCATTTGCCCTTGAAAAAGGTCAAACTTTAGGAATTATTGGAAAAAATGGTAAAGGAAAATCAACTTTACTTAATGTAATTGCAAATGAACTAAAAGCTTTAAGTGGAACTATTGATTATCATGGAAGTACAGTTTTTGGACACTTTGGTCAAACAAATATTTCTCATTTAAATCTAAATAGTACAATTATGGATGAAATACATTCTACAAATACAAAATTACCAGAATCAGTTGTAAGAAGTATTTGTGGGTTAATGATGTTCTCTGGAGATAATGCTAAAAAGAAAATTTCTTTATTATCAGGGGGAGAAAAATCTAGGGTAATGCTTGGAAAAATTATTGCAAAAGATGTAAATTTACTTTTCCTAGATGAGCCTACAAATCACCTTGATATGGATTCAATTGCAGCTTTAACAAAAGCAATTAAAGCTTTTGAGGGTTCAAGTATCATCGTAACTCACAGTGAAGAGTTATTAAGAGAAGTTTGTGATAGATTAATCGTATTTGCAAATGATGAAGCTGTATGTTTTAATGGAACTTATGATGAGTTTTTAGAAAAAATTGGTTGGGATGATGATGTTGTTGAAGTTAAAAAAGAGAAAAATGTAAAAGTAAACAAAAAAGAGAGCAAAAAACTTAGAGCAGCAATTGTTTCTGAAAAATCAAAAGCTACAACTCCAATTAAAAAGCAAATGCAAGAAATAGAAGAAGAGATTGAAAAATTAGAAGATTCTCTTGAAGATGCTAGAGTAAAACTTTCAAGAGATATTCCAAAAATTGAGAAAAATATAGAAGATAAATTTGCTCAATTGGAAGCTTTACAAATTAAACTTGATGTAATGAATAAAGAGTTTGAAATAAGAATGAGTGAGGTTTAAGCTAATAATAGCTTAAAGCTCTTCGGCGTAAATAGTCTAAGAGTCTCACTTTTTTGTGATTTTAATTCATTTGAGAAACCATTTTTACTAAATATTACAAAAATATCTACATTTAAATCTGCTGTTTTGCAATCTTCTTTTAGTTTATTTAACTCATTTTTCTTTAGTTTAGAATTTATATATTTACAATTTCCAGCGATAATTTTTCCAGATGTTGTTTTTGCAACTAAATCAATTTCAACTTTTTCATCCCAATATTTACCAAATTGTTTAACTGGATCTTCTGTAAAAGAGTCTCTAAGACACTCCATTGCTAACTCTTCAAAAATAAAGTTTCCAAATTCAGCTTGTTTATTTTCATAAAGTTCATAAAACTCTTTGTACTCTTTTTCTTTGATTCCTTTATAAATTGGAGAAACAAAAGCAAACCAAAATCTCAAAAAAGGAGTTGTAAAAAGAAGTTTTTTAGAAATTTTATCATCACCTCTTTTTTTTGCTAGGTGATGTTGTGAAGATTCAATTTCTATTAATCCTCTATCAACAAGCTTTTCAACACATTTCATTCCCTCTTCAAAGCTAACAAATGCTCTTTTAAAAGATGAGTTTGTTCTTCTATCACCTTGAGCAATTCCTGTTAAAATTGCGTGGTCAACTTTATATCCACCACTTATTGTATTGATTTCATATCGAAGATTTGTATATTCATTTAGAATATGTTTTTCAATTAGCTCAAGTAGCGGTTTTGTTGTATCAATTTTTATATTTAATCCACCAAATACTATAAAGTATTGAACAGCTGTTTCCATATCTGTGATTTTGTTTTCAGTACAAAAAATTCTGAATTGATTTTTTGTTGATTGATCTATTAAAATAATGGTAAATCCTTAGTTTTTATTATATTTTTGCAAAAAATTATTAAAAGAGTTTGCAAATTGTTGAGCATCTTTTTGAGAAAAAGGAGCAGGGCCTTTTGTAATCTCTCCGCTATCACGTATCTCTTGCATTAAATTTCTCATTGAAAGATACTGTTTTATATTGTCTTTTGTGTACATAGAACCTCTATGATCAATTGCGTGTGCATCTTTATCTATTGTTCTATCAGCTAGTGGAATATCTGCTGTTATTACCAAATCGTTTGAATTTAACATTTCAACAATTTTATTATCAGCTTCATCTGCACCAAGGTCAACAATTATATATTTTATATAATTAGATTGACCGATATTTATCTTTTTATTTGCAATTACAATTGTATCTAATTTTTGTTTTTCAATAGCCCTTAAAACTATTGGTTTTAACAAATTAGGGAAAGCATCACCATCTATAAAAAGTATCATATTTTAAATAAATCTTTTGGGTCTATATGTGAAGAATCTTTTGTTGCTTGAAACATTAAAGTATCATTAACACGACCTACAACATAACCTTGTTGTATCCATTTCCCAACAACTAAAGTTGGAGAAATTTCATCTAAATGAGAATAGATTGTATGTAAACCATTTTCATGTTGAATGATTACTACATTATCAAGCATACCTGCATTTTTCTTTGCATAAACAACTTTTCCATTTAAAACAGCAACAACTTTTGCTTGATTTTCATCACTTTTTAAAACAATAGATTCATTAAATAATTTTATTTTATAAACAGGATCATAATATGTTCCAAAATTTTTAACAATTTTAAATGATTTTAAAGGAGAAATGGTTTTTTCACCCTTATATTTTATTATTGTAACTCCATCAGTTGAAGAACCTATTTTTTTTACATCAAGATTTAGATTTTTAGCATATCTTTGATTTCTAGTATCTGCTGTTTGAACTTCATCTTGAGAGTCATCAACTACATCTTCTCTTATTGCATCATTGTTATTAGCACTTGCTTTTTTTTGTGATAGTAGTGCTTGTAATTTTCTTCTTTTTTCTTCTTCAGCAGCAGCTTCAGCTTTTTTTGTCTCTTCTTGTTTTAAAATATTTAAGTCAGAAAGAAGATTTTTTAATGATTCTTGCTCTTTAGCAACTTTATTTAACTCTTCTTGATAAGCTTTATGTTGTTGTTCTAAATTAGAAAGAGAACTTGAATGTTTCTCTTTTAAAATAGTTAATTTATCTTTTGTTTTTTGTCTATCATCAATATATGAAGAGATTTTTTCTATATCTTTTTGATTATTTTTTGTATTTGCAGATAAAGTACTATAACTTGTATTTAATTTTAAAACTTTTTCTTTTGAATGTTGTGATAATAAAGTATAAATTTCACTATCAATTAACTCTTGTAAACTATCTTCTGATACCAATTTTACTGCAATTGAAACAGAAAATTCTTCAATAATAGTATCAACAATTTGTTCTTCACTACTAGTTTTTTCTCTTATTAATTCAGTAGATTTAGATTTGAGTTCATCTAATTTCCCTCTTGCATCTTCTAAAAGTTTTTGATGTTCATCAATATCTGAATTTATCTGTTTAATATCTTTTTCAATGTTTGTAATATTTGTATTTTGGCTTTCAATTTGATCGGCTAAATTTTTGATTTTTAATGATGTACTCTCTTTTTTATCGTCGCTAGAATTAAGTTTTTCAGTATTTGTTTGTATTTTCTTATCAATATTAGATGAAGCAGCAAAACCAGTACTTAGAAATACTAGAAATAAAAAAACTATTTTTTTAGTCATTAGTTATCTTATATTTTAGTAATACACCAAATATTGTGAAAGTTGAAATACCAAATGATAATAAAAATATTTTTACTAATTCACTAAATATATTTATATTAATATCAACAATTTCATGTAGTTCTAGTGGAAATAATACCGTCATATTATTTGAAACATAATATAAAAATCCAGAAGAAATTAGAAATGCTAAGAGCGAACTTAATAAGGCATAATTTAATATCGACGAAGCACTATATAAAATTGAAGCTCCATGTAGTCTTAAAATGGATATTTTAACACTTTGTTCATGAAACCATAGTTTTATCTGTTTTGCAATAATTATTATTGCAAAAATAGTAATAATAAAAAATAATATAAATGATACACTATTTAATAAAAGTAAAAGTAAATATATTTGATTATGATTTTTATAAAAAACTTCAACTTTTTTTACATTTTTATTTTGTAATAAAGTTTGTTTAATATCATCTAATTCACTTGTTGTTGGAAAAATTTCTAAATAAATTTGATAAAAATTTGGAAGTTTTTGCTTTAATAACTCTACAGAAGTCTCTGATAAATTAGATTGAATACTTGAAATAATTTTATCATTTGGTAAATTCTGTATTTTTTCTACTTTAATACCAGCTAACTCTTTTATAGAATCTTTTTCTAAAGGAGTAATTGTAACTATAATTATAGAATAATCCCTTGAGATTTTAGATTTATAATTATCAACTACATTATCTATTAATAAAAATATAGAAAATGTAATTAACATTGAAAGTAAAGGAATTAAAAAAGCAAACAAATTCTTAAGAAACTTCATAAATAATTCCATCCTCAATAGATAATTGTCTGAATTTAATTCCTAAATTTTTAGGAACTCTATGGGTTACAACAACTATTGTAATTCCTAATTGCTCATTTGCACCTTTTAATAAATTCCATACAACTTCAGCTGAAAAATCATCAAGATTTCCCGTTGGTTCATCTGCAATTATTATTTTTGGATTGTGTGCTAGAGCCCTTGCTACGGCAACCCTTTGTTGCTCTCCACCACTTAACTCATTTGGATAATAACCAGCTCTATGTGAAAGTCTTACATGAGCCAAGAGTTTGTTAGCTTGATCTTTCGAGATTTCATCAGAATAACCATTGATTTTAAGAGGAATCATGATATTTTCTTCAATAGTATATTCATTTATAAGTTTATAATCTTGAAAAATAATACCAATATCTTTTCTTAAAACTCTTAATTTTTTACCTCTTATTCCAAAAACTTCTTGGTTTTCTATTTTTAAGCTACCATGTTTTAGAGGAATATCTCCATAAAATGATTTTAAAAGTGTTGATTTTCCACTACCAGAGTTTCCACCTATAAAAATAAATTCTTTAGGTTTAATAGAAAAATTTCCTTTTTTAATAACATATTTATTGTCATCATATGAAAGATAAATATTTTTTGCTTCTATCATTTACTTAAAATCTCTTTTAATTTTTCATGGGCATTTATATTTGAACTTGTTGGAAGTGGATTCCCTTGATAATAAGAGATATTTCCTTCATTAACATAAAGATATTTTGTTACAGGTCTATCAAAATTTCCCATTGTTATTTTTATTAATCCAGAGTTTTCACTATTTTCTATTGTATAAAGCTCTTCCACATGAATAAAATAGTTTTTTTCAATTATTGATTTTGTTGGAATAGTTTTTAAAGTTTTATGAAAATCAATTTTAAAATCAAAAGAGAAATCAAAATTTAAATTTATATTTTCATCTTCATTTTGTGCTTCTAAAACTACATCATAGATGTTTTTACCTTGTTTTTTCCATCTATCTTCATATTTACTTGATACTGCTAAATCTTTATTTATATCAATTGTAATTCTTCCTTTTGGCAGATTCGTTAAAACTTCTGTACAAAAATCAAAATATTTTCTACTATCAGTTCGTAGTTCCAGTGTTCCACCAATTCTTAAAACTCTTAATGCTTCGTTTACAAACTCATTTGAATAGATTCTTCTATGTGGTTTTTTATCCCAAGGAACAGGAAAATGCACAAATATTTTACCAACTTTATTTGATTCAATAAACTCCATAAAAAGTCTTGCATCATAATTTACAACTAAAACGTTTGTAATATTTTGAATTTCAAGTTGCTTTAATAATTGCTCAATCGAAGGATAATGAATTTCTAGTCCAATAAATTGAATATTAGGGTTTGTTTTTGCTTGATGTAAGAGATGTCTTCCACTTCCAAAACCAATCTCAATTTGAATCTCTTTATCTGTATTAAATTCATCAACAAAATAGTTAATATCTTTTAAATACAGATGTTTTGGCTCATTTTTAAATTTTAGATTATTTGTATTTGAAAATAAAACATTTGAATTATTTAGATTAACATAGGCATTTAAAGCATTTTTTACCAATGTAACAGGTGAAATTCTTGTTATTTTATCTGCTTTAATCATAAAATTATCATCTTTTGGTTTTAGTGATAATAAAAACTCTTTACCTTCATTTTTTAATGCAATTTTATATTCAATTCTTCTAACTTTTTCTGTAAAATTATAAGATTTTGCAATAAATTCAAAATTTATCCCATCCTTTTGTGATGGGATATTTATTAACTCTTTTTTTTCAAATACTATATGTGGCATTTATCTTCTTATTATAATTTTATTTTTTCTAATGTTGAATCAATTTTATTTTCTTCAAGTTTTGCTAAATTTGAACTTGGATTAGATAGATTATTAAAACTCATTCCTTGAACTGAATCACTATTACTTTCTAAACCATCTTTATCTACGGCAATAACTTTGTAATAGTAAGTTTTTCCACTATTTTCTGTTGTATCAATGTATTCTGAAGTATTTACATTAACTTCTTTTATTTTTGAATATCCAAAGGCACTAAATGTACTTCTATGAATTTCATATTTTACAACATCAGCCGTTGGAGAAGCATTCCATGAAACTATAATTTTTTTAGGTTCACTGTTTGATGCTCTTACATTTGTAGGACTTGCAGGAAGTGCTTTTGTTTTTCCAATAACTACTTTTGTTGGAGCTGCTTCTACATCATCAAAACTAAAAGCCTTAATTCTATATTTGTAACTTGTATTATTATCTAAACCAGTATCAACATACTCAGCTTGAAGTCTTTCATTTATAGTTTTTAATAGAATCCATTCGTTAATTAATGTATTATATTTTTCGATTCTATAATATCCTACTCTTTTATCTGGATGTGGTCTCCAAAGTAATTTTACACTGTGTGGTAAATTAGAAATTGCTTGCATAAAATCAACAGGTACAATTCTAGGAAGTGTTTCAACTATATATGCATCAGTAGTTTTAGATTCATATCCACCTTCAATTCGTGAAGATATTTGATAAGCATATTTTGTTTTTGGCTCTAGTCCTGTATCTACATAGTGTGTTGCATATTTACTTTCAAGTATTTTTACAAGTTTTAATTCTGTTGAATTTTTATTTAGTTCTGTTCTGTAAAAATTGTAACCAATAACTCTTGGATCATTTACTTTTTCCCATTCAAAACCAATATTTGCCATATCTGGAATAGATTTTATTGAACTGTAGTTTACTATTTCAATAGAATTGTCTAATTTTGGTTTTGATGCAGGATTTAGAGTATCCATCACATTCGTACAACCACTAAGCAAAAGTATTAAAGTAGCTAATGATGTTGTTTTCATTAAGTTTATCATTTATATTCTCCTCTTGAAAATTAGTATTTAAAAATTCATCCATATCTTTTGGTAAATTTGCTTTAAATCTCATTTGCTTATTTGTAATTGGATGGGTTAAATAAAGATAATAAGCATGTAAATAAAATCTGTTTATTTTATTTAATTCGCCCTTAAAACCATATAAATTATCTCCCAATATATGCCTATTTATCGAACTTAAGTGAACTCTAATCTGATGAGTTCTTCCTGTAAACAATTTGGCTACAATTAATTCAAAATTCTCTTTATTACTTAATGAAAGTTTATGAAATGCTGATTTTGCATTTCTTCCATTTTCATCAATTGCCATTTTAAGTCTATTATTTTGACTTCTAGCTATTGACTTATCAATTATAATATTATCTTTTAAAGGCATATCTACAATTGCTAGATAATATCTTCCCATAGATTTGTCTTCAAGTTGTTTTGAAAGTCCTAAATGTGCTTGATTCGTTTTTGCAACAACCATAACACCACTTGTTCCTTTATCTAATCTATGAACGATTCCATGTCTTTCTTCTCCACTAATTGTAGATAATGAGATGTTATTTAATTTTAACCAGTCAACCAAAGTTGCATCTTTAACACTTGGAGCATCATGTACTGTTAAGTTGTAAGGTTTATTTATAACTAAAATATCTTCGTCTTCATAAATGATTTCAACATTTTTATCTTTTAAAGATTCTTTAACAAAATCTTCATCTTTAACTGGATTTAATTCAGCATCAGGAAAGTGAACATCAATACTTTGATTTTCTTTTAACTTAAGTCCTGTTTTACTTACAATCTTGCCATCTACTTTTACGTACTCTTTTTTAATTAATCGTTCAATTTGATTTCTTGAAGCATCAATATTTAATGCTAGAAATTTATCTAGTCTATTTGTTTCAGAAACAATAAAATTTTTATCCATATTTAGATACTCTTTCATTATGCGTTTATTTGATAAAAGAATTATTTCCCATTTTGATTATTTGTTAATAATATATGTTTTACCTTTGATATTTATATCATACCATTTAATTGGTGAAACTAACGAAAGGTTAGCCAATAAGCAGTTAGTATATTATGCAATTTCTATTTTTGTATTTATGTTGGTTTTTATTTTACCAATTAGAAAAAAAATTAGAATAATACCTAGTTTATATTGGTTAGGAATTATATTATTACTTGCTGTTGAGTTTGTTGGTATTAGTAAGTTAGGTGCGACAAGATGGATTCATATACCAATTTTAGGTACTACTATTCAACCATCAGAGTTAATAAAACCTGTATTTATTTTGATGCTTGGATTTTTAATTCAGCATAAACCACCACCAAAAAATGGTTATAATTTTTTAGATTTTATCTATTTTTCTTTTTATATTTTGTTACCATTTATATTAATTGCAAAAGAACCAGATTTAGGAACAGCACTTGTTTTACTTTTGGTAGGTTATGGAATCTTATTTATTGTTGGTGTAAACTGGAAAATTTGGGCAACTATTGTTGTAGTAATAGGATTAAGTTCACCTTTTATTTATACTTATTTAATAAAAGATTATCAGAAAAAAAGAATAACAGATTTTGTTTCAGAAGAGCCTAGTTATCATGTACAACAATCAATTATTGCAATTGGTTCAGGTGGACTTACAGGTAAACAAAGTGAAGATGCAACCCAAACACAACTTAAATTTTTGCCAATTGCAACAAGTGATTTTATTTTTGCATATTTTGTAGAAAGATATGGATTTTTAGGTGCTATTGGACTGATATTTTTATATGCCATAATAGTTATTCATTTACTCAGTATGAACTATTATTTTAAAGACGATTATATAATTAGAGTTTTTGCCTCCGGTTTGGGACTTCTAATTTTCTTTAATATGAGTGTTAATATTTTAATGGTTATTGGTTTTGCACCAGTTGTAGGAATTCCTTTACCACTATTTTCTTATGGAGGAAGTTCATTTATTAATTTTATAGTTACCTTTGCTATCTTAGAAAATTTATTAGCATTTAGATATATGAATTTATATAATTATGAAAGAAAATTATAAAAAGGGAAATTTAAATTTTCCCTTGTTCTTCTAACACTTTATTTAAAATTTCCAAGTCATAAATTGAATCACCACATGCTTTTTTATCTGTGATAATATTTATTATCTCTTCTTCTTTTTCATTTATATAGTTATTATTTAAAATGTAATCTCGTTTTAATAAATCTAAGTTATTAGAATCTGCACATAAAGAGTCTTGAATTTGTTTTTTAAATTTATTTCTTAAGTTTTCATCTTCTAAATGAACTTCAGTAAGTTGATATTTATAATAAATAGTATGTTTTTCTTTGTAAATATCAATTAAAGTTGCATTCATATCTATTTGAATGGGTAATAATTCTTTATAACTCTCTATCTCTTTATCTAAATCATACTCATCATAAAAATAAAATTTATTAATTTCTATAAAAAAATTCATTGAAAAAAATAGATTTAGAGTAACAATTATTTTTGATAAAAATGACCATAACTTAAAGCCTTTATATCTATTCGCAGTTCTAAATATAGTTAAAAATATAACAATTGCATAAATAGTAATTATAATATAGACGATTAATTCAACATAACTTTCTCTATTTTGTGAATAAACACTATCCATAAATATTACTTCAAAAAATACTTCAATTAAAAATGTTATAAATATAAACCAAAACCAAAAAACAAACCCAAGGGAAGTTTCACCATTTAGTAATCTATAAAAATAACCTTTATTTTCATTTATTGTCATCATTTTCCTTAGTATAATCTATATTGTACGTTAAATCTCAGCTTCGTTGATGTTTGAGGTTTTGGATAATCTTTATATGCAATCTCAATTAGTTCAAGAGAATAATCATCTAAAACAGCATATCCAGATGTGTTTATTACTCTTAAATTAGTAATACTTCCATCAGGATGAAACATAAATTCAATAACATTTACTCCACCAATTTTGAGTTTTGCTGCAAGTGGGGGATAACCTAATCTGTTTAAAACCCTTTGCGTAATAGTTTGGAAATTACCTAAATTCTTTTCTAAATAAGCTTTTTGAACATTTGTGAATTTATCATACTCTTCACCATATAATTTTTGAAGTTCATTCAGAATTTCTTTACTTACAGGTTCTTTTTGGGCTAAAAAATTTTCTAAAGTTTTATCTTGAAGAGATTCTTTTTCTTTTACAATTTGTTCATTTAATACTTTTTTTTGTAACTCTTTTGATTTTTCAACATCAATTTTTTTACTATAGTCAACTTTTTTTTGGAACTCTTTTGTTACAACTTCTTTTTTTACAATCTCTTTATTTATTTTAGGAGATTCTATTTTTTTCTCAACTTTAGGTTCAATTTTTTCTTCTAAAGTTTTATTTACTGTTGGTTCTTCTTTTTTGATTTTTACAAATTTTACATCAGATTTTTTTATTGCTTTTTCTTCAGTAAGATTATTTTTTGGAAATTCATCACTCTTATACATCTTAAATAGAAAGAAATGTAAAGATATTGAAATAATAAAGGCAAGTATAATAATTCTCATAGCGCGATTATAATACAATTACGCTAATAAATGACTAATAGGAATGTATATGTTTGAAAAATCTATAAATGCTTATGAAGAAGCAAAAAAAGTAATACCCGGTGGAGTGGATTCACCTGTTCGTGCTTTTAATAGTGTAGGGGGAACTCCTCCTTTTATTGCAAAAGGGGAGGGTGCTTATTTAATTGATATTGATGGTAATAGATATTTAGATTTTGTACAAAGTTGGGGACCTCTTATTTTTGGACATTGTGATAAAGATATAGAAGAAGCAGTAATTAAAACAGTAAAAGATGGTTTATCATTTGGTGCACCAACAATCTTAGAAACACAACTAGCTAGTGAAATAGTTGATATGTACGATAATATTGATAAAGTTAGATTTGTAAGCTCTGGAACAGAAGCTACAATGAGTGCTATTAGACTTGCACGAGGAGTTACTGGTAAAAGTGATATTATAAAATTTGAAGGTTGTTACCATGGACACTCTGATTCTTTATTAGTACAAGCAGGTTCTGGAATGGCAACTTGTGGAGCACCAAGTAGTCCAGGTGTTCCCGAAGATTTAACAAAACACACACTTTTATGTGAATATAACAATATTGAAAATCTAAAAAAATGTTTTGAAGAGAGTTCTGATATTGCTTGTATTATTATTGAGCCAATTGCTGGAAACATGGGATTAATTCCAGCTGATATTGAATTTTTAGAAGCTTGTAGAAAATTATGTGATGAAAATGGTACTCTATTAATTTATGATGAAGTTATGTCAGGATTTAGAGCAAGTTTAACTGGAGCTAGTGGAGTTGTTAGACCACAAGCTGATATTATTACTTTTGGAAAAGTAATTGGTGCTGGTATGCCAGTTGGTGCTTTTGCTTCAAATAGTAAAATCATGTCACAATTAAGTCCAGAAGGAAAAATCTATCAAGCTGGAACATTAAGTGGAAATCCAGTTGCAATGGCTGCTGGACTTACAAGTTTGAGAAAACTAAAAGCTAATCCCGCTATTTACGATGAATTAACTGCAAAATCAACAAGATTAATGAATGGTTTAAAAGAAGTTGCAATAAAATACGACATTCCATTTCAAACAACAGTAAGAGGAAGTATGTTTGGGTTTTTCTTTTGTGAAAAAGAACCTAAAAACTTTAAAGATGTTAATAACTGTGATTTTAAAAGATTTGCAACATTTCATAGAGAAATGATAAAAAGAGGTTTTTATTTTGCTTGTAGTCAATATGAGTTAGGATTTATCTCTACAGTTATTACAAATGAAGACATTGACGCTTGCATTAATGCAGCTAACGAAATTATGAAAAATTTATAAAAAAAAGGAATTAATATGCCAACAATTAAAAATGTAGAGTTAACAAAAAAAGCAAATGTTTATTTTGATGGGAAAGTTACAAGTAGAAGTTTTGTAGATGAAAATGGAGTTAAAAAATCTTTAGGTATTATGATGCCTGGTGAGTATACTTTTGGTACAAATGAAGCAGAGCATATGGAGATTATTTCAGGAAAAGTTGAGATTTTAATTGCTTGTGGTGATAGTAACTGGGAAATAATTAGTGGTGGAGAGTATTTTGAAGTTCCTGCTAATTGTAGTTTTGAAATAAAAGTTTTAGAGATAACAGATTATTGTTGTACATATATTGCATAATTTTGGCTAATTAAATGGATAATCAAAATAACAATAAGCCAAAACACCAAGATAAAGTTATCGCATTAGATAACTTATCTTTAGGGATTTCGATAGTTGCAGCAATCATTATAGGTTTTGGTATTGGATATGGCTTAAAACAATTAACTGGATATACTTGGACTTTATGGCTTGGAATTGCTTGGGGAATTGCAGCTGCCATTATGAATGTATATAGAGCATATAAAAGAGCTCAAAAAGAGTTTGAGGGTATGGAAAATGACCCAAGATATGCTTATAGAGCAAAACATGGAGATAAATCTTTTGATAAAGATGAAGATTAATCCAGAAATTTTAAAGTTTGCAAAGGTTTTTATTATTTTAGACCTTTGTATAATTTTATATTCGTTTATATTTCAAGACTATTTATGGTTTTTAAATGTACAAGTTGCATTTTTTTCTTCATTATTTATTACTATTGCCTCTTTTTTATCTTATAAAAACAATATACAAAATAGATTATCAAATCTTGATTTAACAAAAAGTAATAGTCAAATAGTTGATAGAGACAAAATTGATGAAATAGATGATCCCTATGATTTATATACTGAATATGAAGAGATACCAGAATCAGAACTAACAAGTGAAAAAATAAAAGAAATTTTAAATAATGAGAAATCAAAAGTAAAAAGAAACTCTTTTAAAAATACTCTTTTTTCAGCAAGTGGATTTTTATCAATTTATAGAGTTTTGGGTTATGGAATTTTAATATTTGGTTTTTTTGCTTTAAATAATAATAAGATTTTTCTGCCAATTTCTTTTATGATAGGATTAGGAGTTGTTCCTCTTGGAGTTTTATTTTCAAAGCTTATTGAAAAAAAGCTTTGAAAATTTAAAGAATCAAAGGTAAATCAATATTTACTTTTGTTTCATCTGCAGTTAAAATAAAAGAGCTATTCTCTTTAGTAACTAAAGAAGAAAAATCACTTTTTTTATTTGATGAAATTTCTACACTTATTAAAGAGTATTTTTTGTTATCAATTTTAATATACTCACCAATTTTTAATAAAATTGAACAAGTTACATTCTCTTTATCTCTAAATGCATCAAAAATATTATTTAAAGTTTTAATAAATGTACTAGCATCTAGTTTAAACTCTGGAATTGATGGGTCATAATTCTTTGTAAAATTAATATCATTTTTTATTTTACTCGTTGAAATTGCTAAATCAACTAAAGTAAAGATATTTGTTGTATTAATATTCTTAATATTAAGACTAGACTCTTTTTTTACCATAGCACTTTTATAAAGTTTCATATGAATTTCATCTTCATTCTCATACATAACAGTTATAGCATAAAAAGTATAGTTCTTAATATTTAAGTCAATATAAGACGTTTGTGCTCCAAAAGTTTTTGGAGCGTATGTTAAAGCTAAATCAAAAAGTTCTTTTTGTTTTATTCTATTTAATAAAAACTGAGCTTCAGAATTAGAATAAATTATTTTTGCATTAGATGAAAAAGATAAAACAGGATTTAAATCTAATTCTACCCACTCTTCAAAAAAACTCATAATATTAACTTTCTACGTAATTTTTAAGGTTTTTACCTACTTTAGGATGCTTAAGTTTTTTAATAGCACTTGATTCAATTTGTCTAACTCTCTCTCTTGTAACAGAAAGTTCTTTTCCAATCTCTTCTAGTGTTCTATCACTTGCATCTTCCATAAGACCAAATCTCATTCTAATAACAGCTTGTTCTCTTTCATTTAATTGACCTAAAATTTGATCAATTTGACCTTGTAAGTCCTCTTTCATGATATTATCAACTGGTGTTGGAGCTTTTTCATCAGGAACAAAATCTCCAAATTTACCATCATCATCACTTCCAATAGGAGCTTCTAAAGATACAGGCTCTTTTGTAATTTTAATTACTTGTTTTACTTTATCAACAGGAAGTCCAACTTCTTTTGCAATCTCTTCAACATCTGGCTCTTTACCATTTTCTTGAATACCTTTTCTAATGATTTTATTGATTCTATTAATAGTTTCAATCATATGAATAGGAATTCTAATAGTTCTTGCTTGGTCTGCTATTGCTCTTGAAATTGCTTGTCTAATCCACCATGTTGCATAAGTAGAGAATTTATAACCTTTTTTATACTCAAACTTATCAACAGCCTTCATAAGACCGATGTTTCCTTCTTGAATCAAGTCAAGGAATGGTAAACCTCTATTTGTGTATCTTTTTGCAATAGATACAACAAGTCTAAGATTTGATTTTGCCATTCTTGTTTTAGAAGTATCAGTAATTTGTTTACCTCTTTTAATTTGTTCAAGAACATCTTTTAACTCTTCAGGTGCTAAATCAAAACCACCTTTTGAAGCCTCTTTTGTTTGGAAAAGTTTTTTGATTTCCATATATGAAGAAACCATTGTAGCTTCTGGAACCATAGCTGTAATTTGTGCTTTTGATAAATTAACGATATTATCTAAAATCTTTTTATGGTTTTTTAATAGTGTTTCATTAAATAGAGGTAATTTATACTCTAATCTTTTTAATTCACCATCAAAACCTGTATCAGATTTTAAAGCTGTTTCCATTGCTTTTACGATTTCAGTAATTAATTTAGATGTAGGTCCTAAATCTAATAGAGCTTCTTTTAAAATTCTCTTTTTGAATGCAACAGCAAGATTAAAAGTCATTTGATCTGTTTCATCATCTGATTTTGCAGTCTCTTTTGCAGCAAATTTAAGCCAATCTTTTTTAGCTTTTTCTAAAATTTTAAATGCTTCAATAATAGTTTGTGCTCTTTTATCAAGTTTTTTTAACTTTTTAACACTATTTTTTTCACTATCTTCGTCATCATCAATAACTTCAGAATCTTCTTCATCTATAACTTCATCTTCGATTTCATCTTCTTCTTCATTTTCAGAATCATCATCGTCAAAATTTCTAAATAATTCTTTTACTTTTCTTTCTCTATTTACCAATGGTTCTTTATATTCTAAAATAAAATCAATTAGGTAAGGTACATAACAAATGGCGTCAAGAATAATATCTTCACCCATTTCAATTCTTTTAGAGATTTCAATCTCTTCTTCTTTAGTAAGTAATGGAATTTGTCCCATTTCTCTTAAATACATTCTAACAGGAGAATCTGATCTTGACCATTCAAGTAACTCTTTATTTTTTAATAAATCGTAAACATCGTCTTCATTCTCTATTAACTTTTCTCTTAATTCTTTTCTTTTTTTAGCTTCTTCAGCATTCATTCTTTTTGCTTGTTCTTGAGAACTAATTACTGTTACATTATATAACTGTATTAAAGCTAGAAGTTTTTTGATGTTTGGACCTGAAGGTGCTTTTGGAAAGATTTTAATAATTTTTTCGTAAGTAAGTACTGATTCTTTGTACTCTTTTACTAGTTGTTCGATAGTTTTATTTATATCTTTTACACTCATGGTATTAGGAAATCCTCTTTTTAAGATGGTCGGATATTATACCCAAATTAGTTAAACATTTAATTAAAAAAAAGAGATTTAAACAAATATTACTAAAAAATTAGTTAAAATGCATTCTTTTTGAAAATATTTATTTAATAAATTTTGAAATTTATTAAATTCAAGGACATATAATATGAATAAAATTACTGGTAAAGTATGGAATTTTGGGGCTAATATAGACACTGATGTTATTATTGCAGCTAGATATTTAAATAGTTCAGATCCTGAACATTTAGCAAAATATGTTATGGAAGATGCAGATCCTGAGTTTCCTAAAAAGTTACAAAGAGGTGATATTATCGTTGCTGGTGAAAACTTTGGTTGTGGTTCAAGTAGAGAGCACGCTCCAATCGCATTAAAAGCTGCAGGTGTTGCTGCTGTTGTTGCTCCATCATTTGCAAGAATTTTTTATAGAAATGCTTTTAATATGGGATTACCAATATTTGAATTACCTGAATCTTTAGAGATAAAAGAGGGTGAGGAAATTTCTATAGATTTAGATAATGGAAAAATTACAAATAATACTACAAATAAAACTTATGATTTTATTGCAATTCCTCCTTTTATGCAAGAATTAATTGCAGCAGGTGGATTAATAAATTATGCAAAAGCTGAAATGGGAAGAGGAAATTAATAAATGAACAACTATAAAATATCAGTAATCAAAGGTGATGGAATTGGTCCAGAAATTGTTGATGAAGCAATAAAAGTATTAAACGCAGTTTCTAAAAAATGTGGTTTTGAATTATCTTATAAAGAATATTTAATGGGTGGTATTGCTATTGATACTACTGGTGTTCCGTTACCACAAGAAACAGTTGACGGTGTTTTAGATTCTGATGCTTGTCTATTTGGTTCTATTGGTGGAGAAAAATGGGATACTTTACCA
>JBBRXF010000012.1:0-35741 GCA_038248665.1 Campylobacterales bacterium
AAGTAATAATTTTTATTCCTCTTTGCCTTATTATGGAACTTCAGTTGCCTTACAAAAAGATGGAGTAGTAATAGCAGGTTTTATTACAAATCTTGTATCAGGAATCATTACATATCGAGCTTTTGAAGGTGAAATTAACTATTTTTCACTTCAAAAGAATAGAGAAATAACTCCAATAAATGGTAATAAAACAAAAATTTCAGTTTTTGAAAGAGCTTATGAATACCCACAAATTTGTCAAAAACTCCATGAAAAAAAGATAAAGTTTAGATCTTTAGGGGCTGTTGCTCTATCTTTATGTGACGCAAAAAATTATGATTTCGTTTTATATTGTGGACAAATTAGAGAGTTTGATATAGCTGCTGCATTATATATTCATAAAAACTTATTCATTTACAAAACAGAAAAAACTGTATTAATATCGCAAAATAAACATATGTTTGATTTACTTAAAGAAATAATTAATGAATTTTAGGTTATAACTCCACCATAAATAAATTATACTAGGGAAAAATTATATGTCTTTAATTATTACTGATGAATGTATCGCTTGTGATGCATGTAGAGAAGAGTGTCCAAATTACGCTATCGAAGAAGGTGATCCAATTTATGTGATTGATTCTGATAGATGTACAGAGTGTGTAGGACACTATGAAGAGCCTTCTTGTATTGAAGTTTGTCCAGTTGACTGTATTATAATTGATCCAGATAACCAAGAAACAATGGAAGAGTTAAAGTTCAAGTATGAACAATTAATGGAAGAAGAAAATTAATGTCTAAAGTAACAACTATTATCGACATTGGGTCTAACTCAATGCGAATGGTTGTACTACAAAAAAGTAGCAGATTCGCATTTAACTTAATAAATGAAACGAAAAGTAAGGTAAAAATATCTGAAGGTTGCTATGAAAATGGTGGAAACCTACAAGAAATTCCTATGCAAAGAGCATATGAATCTTTAAAATCTTTTTTAAATATATCTAATGCCTTAAAATCAAGAAAAATCATTTGTGTTGCAACATCAGCTTTAAGAGATGCACCTAATTCAAATATATTTATTTCAAGAATCAAAAAAGATTTAGGATTAAATATAAAAGTTATTGATGGTGAAAAAGAGGCTTATTATGGTGGAGTTGCTGCGTTAAACTTACTTCATGATGACACTTTTGTAACAGTTGATATTGGTGGTGGTTCTACTGAATTTTGTTTTGTAAAAAATGGAAAGATTGAAAAATCTATATCTTTAAATATTGGAACAGTTAGAATAAAAGAGCTTTATTTTAATAAAGAAGATATAGAAGGTGCTAAAAAAAATATTTTAGATAATTTAAAAAGTATTTTTAATTTAGATGTAGAAATTCCAAAAAAAGTTGTAGGAATTGGTGGAAGTATTAGAGCATTATCAAAAATGATAATGACTAATAATGAATACCCTTTAGATATTTTACATGGATATACCTATCAAGTAAAAAATGAGATTTCTTTATTCGAAAAAATAATTGAAGCAAGAAATAGTGATGAGTTAAAATCATTAGGTGTGAAAAAAGATAGATTTGATACTATAAAAGAGGGTGCTTTTATATTTAAAACTATTTTAGATGAACTTTCTATATCAGAAGTTGTAACTTCAGGAGCTGGTGTTAGAGAAGGTGCATATTTGAGTGATTTATTAAGAAATTCTAATCATAAATTTCCTGCAAATTTTAATGTTAGTGTTAGAAATTTACTTGATAGATTTGAAATTGATCAAAAACAAAGTGCCTTTATGGGAAATAATGCAGGTAAAATATTTGATATTTTAAAACCAATGCATAATCTAGATAATAAATATAAATCATTATTAATTATTGCATCTAAACTTCACTCTATTGGTTCAACTTTGAATTTTTATAAATCAAATGATAATGCATTTGATTTTATTTTAAATGGTTTAAATTACGATTTTTTACACACTTCAAGGGTTGTTGTTGCTCATACAATTAAGTTTTCAAAAAAATCACTTCCAAATAAATCAGATATTCTAAAATATGAAGAGCTTTTACCATCACTTAATGTAATGCAATGGATGTCTTTTATGATTTCATTAAATATTGCAATAAATCACGATTTCTCAAGACCAAAAGTCTCTTATGAACTCCAAGATAATGTGCTAAAAATAGTTTTATCAAATAACTCTTTTTTAATCCAATCAAATATTGACAAGTTAGAGAGTCCTGAAGATTTAATTGTAGAGTTGTAAGATGAAAGAGATTAAATACAATAGAATTGCTATTGTAAAATTATCAGCAATGGGTGATATAATTCATGCAATGGTAGCTTTACAATATATAAAAAAAAACTATCCAAAATTACAAATAGATTGGTTTGTTGAAAGCTCTTTTGCACAAGTTTTAAAATACAATGAAGATATTGATAATATATATGAAGTAAATTTAAAAAGTATAAAAAAAGATAAAAGCAAATTATTTCAACAAATTAAACTTATAAATCAATTTTCTAAAAATAAATATGATTTAGTAATTGATGCACAAGGTTTGATAAAATCAGCGATAGTATCAAAAATATTAGGTAAAAATATTGCTGGTTTTTATAAAAATTCTATCAGAGAAAAACTCGCTTCTATTTTTTATAATGTAAAAGTAAATATTCCTTATGATAGTAATACTATTGATAGAAATGTTAGAATATTATCTGAGCCTTTAAATTTTAATATTACAAAAGAAAATATACTTGAAAAGAAGGCATTTTTATTTTATAAAAATGAAGATGATTTTATTTATCAATTTTTAAGAGAAGATAAAAAGAATATACTTTTTGTTATTGGATCAACTTGGGAAAGTAGAAATTATCCAAAAGAAAAATTTGCAAATATTGCAAATGAACTTAAAGAAAATGTAATTGTAATTTGGGGAACTGAAGAAGAAAAAGAGAAAGCAAATTTTATTTCTGAAGTTTCACAATATGCAAAAGTTTTGCCAAAGTGTAATTTAAATACTTTAAAAGCATTAATATCAAAATGTGATTTGGTAATAGGAAATGATACAGGTCCAACACACATGGCTTGGGCTATGAATATTCCATCTATTACAATTTTTGGTCCAACACCAACTAATAGAATTTATGAGACAAGTATAAATAAGTTTGTAAAATCAAGTTCAAAAGTTAATCCTTTTAAATTAAATAAAAATGATTTTTCTATAAATGAGATTAAAGAGAAAGAAATTATTACATTAGCAAAGAGTTTATTATGATTGATTATGTTTATTTAGTATCTTTTTATATATTTAGATTTTTTGTTAGAATTATTCCTAAAATAATTTTAGATATATTTCTAAATATGTTTGCTTTTTTTGCATATATTATTGATACAAAACATAGAAAAATTGCAAAAGTTAATATTGATTTAGCTTATGAAAATAGAATAACAGAAAATGAAAAAACACAAATTATAAAAAAGTGTTATAAAAATTTATTATATACTCTTGTGGATTTTGTAAAAAATCAAGGAGCTTCAAAAGAAGAGATTTTAGGGAAAGTCACTTTTCTAAACAGTGAAATATTAGAAAATGCATTAAAAGATGGTAGAAAAATAATTATGCTCACAGCTCATTATGGGAATTGGGAATTATTGTCATTAAGTGTTGCTGCAAAATTTACACCTGTTTCAGTTGTTGGAAGAGATTTAGACTCAAAAGTAATGAATAAGATATTAACAAAAAATCGTGAACAATTTGATGTTGAACTTTTAAGTAAAACAGGTGCAATGAAAGGCATGATAAAAGCATTAAAAAATAATCGCCCAATTGGTTTATTAGTTGATCAAAATACTAGTGATTCGGAGGGTATCTTGATAGATTTTTTTGGTAAAAAAGCTAGACACACTCCATCTGCCGCAATTTTAGCAAAAAAGTTTGATGCAATGATAATTCCAGCATTTATTTCAACCTATGATAATCACAAGTCATATGAAGTTAAATTTTATGAGCCCATAATTTTGGAAGATAATGATGAAAGCTTAACAAAATGTGTACAAGCTCAAGCAGATATTACTCAAAAAGTAATAGAAGATAAACCAGAAGAATGGTTTTGGCTTCACAAAAGATGGAAAAATCAATATGAATATTTATACAAAAAATAAATAAATTTTTTGTAAGTAAAAAATAGATACACTATAAATATGGATACATTTAGGATTAGTATGAAAATAGCAATAGCTGGAACTGGATATGTAGGATTATCAAATGGTATCTTGTTATCTCAAAATAATGAAGTAGTAGCATTAGATATTATTCCTGAAAAAGTAGAATTAATAAATAATAAAAAGTCTCCAATAGAAGATATTGAAATACAAGAGTATCTTTTAAGAGATGACTTAAATTTTAAAGCAACTTTAAATAAAGAAGAAGCATATACAAATGCTGATTTTGTAATAATAGCAACTCCAACTGATTATGATGAAAAGACAAATTATTTTAATACAAAATCAATAGAGTATGTAATAGCAGATGTTTTAGAAATAAATCCAAATGCTGTAATGATAATAAAATCAACAATTCCTGTAGGTTATACAAAAAAACTTAGAGAGAAATTTAATACTCAAAATATCATATTTTCTCCAGAGTTTTTAAGAGAAGGGAAAGCTCTATTTGATAATTTGCACCCAAGTAGAATAATTGTAGGGGAGAAATCAAAAAGAGCAGAAGTATTTGCAAATCTTCTTGCACAAGGTGCAATAAAAAAAGATATTCCAATTCTTTTTACAGATTCAACAGAAGCAGAAGCTGTAAAACTCTTTTCAAATACATACCTAGCAATGAGAGTTGCATATTTTAACGAACTAGACTCTTATGCACAAACACATGATTTAGATACTAAACAGATAATTGAGGGAGTTGGATTAGATCCACGAATTGGAAATCATTATAATAATCCATCTTTTGGATATGGTGGATATTGTTTACCAAAAGATACAAAACAACTATTAGCTAACTATAGCGAAGTACCAAGTAATCTAATCGAAGCAATAGTAAAATCAAACTCAACAAGAAAAGATTTTATAGCTGATAGTATTATTGCTAGAAGACCTAAAATAGTTGGTGTTTATAGACTAATTATGAAAGAAGGAAGTGATAACTTTAGAAGTTCTGCAATTCAAGGAATCATGAAACGAATAAAAGCAAAAGGTATAGAAGTAGTAGTTTATGAACCAGTTTTAAAAGAAGATAATTTTTATAACTCAAGAGTAATAAAAGATTTAGATGAATTCAAAGAAATCTCAGATGTAATAGTTGCAAATAGAATTTCTGAAAATTTAAAAGATGTATTAGAAAAAATATATACAAGAGATATATTTAATAGTGATAGTTAAAAAAGGAATGAAGATTTTATGAAAATATTAGTAACAGGAACAGCAGGTTTCATAGGTTATCATTTAGCTAGAAAACTTCTTGAAAGAGGAGATACCATAGTAGGACTTGATAATATAAATGACTACTATGATGTGAACTTAAAATATGCAAGATTAAATGAACTTGGTATTGATAAAAATGAACTAGAAGACAATAAATTAGTAATTTCGAAAATTTTTCCAAATCATAGTTTTGTAAAAATGGATTTAGCAGATACTAAGTCTATATATGAACTTTTTGAAAAAGAAAAGTTTGATGCAGTTTGTAATTTAGCCGCACAAGCGGGTGTGAGATATTCTATAGAAAATCCACATTCTTATATAGACTCAAATATAAAAGGATTTATGAATATACTTGAAGCTTGTAGACACAATGATGTAAAAAATCTTTCTTATGCTTCAAGTTCATCTGTTTATGGATTAAATAAATCTCAACCATTTAAAACAAGTGATCATACAGACCATCCTATTTCACTATACGCAGCTACAAAAAAGTCAAATGAAATGATGGCTCATACTTATTCACATCTTTATAATATATCTACAACTGGACTTAGATTTTTCACAGTTTATGGTCCATATGGACGACCTGATATGGCGCCAATGCTTTTTGCAGATGCAATACTAAATGATAGAGCTATCAAAGTATTTAATCATGGAAATATGAGCAGAGATTTTACATATATTGATGATATAGTAAATGGTATAATAAAAGTTATAGATAATCCAGCAGTACCAAATAAAGATTTTGATGCAGAATTTCCATCACCTGATATTTCAAGTGCTCCATATAGGATATATAATATAGGAAATAATTCTCCAGTACAACTTCTTGATTTTATAGAAACGCTAGAAAAATCTATTGGAGTAGATGCTAAAAAGAATTTTATGGATATGCAAGATGGTGATGTAGTTTCTACTTATGCAGATACAAATGATTTGATTAAAGATTTTGGTTATAAACCAGATACAAAGTTAGCTGATGGAATAAGTAAATTTGTAACTTGGTATAGAAAATTTTATTTTAATAAGGATGATAATAAATGACAAAAATATGTGTAGTAGGGCTAGGATATGTAGGACTTCCTCTTGCTCATGCTTTTTCTTCAAAATATCAAGTTGTAGGATTTGATATAAATAATAAAAGAATTGATGAATTAAATAATGGTTTTGATAGAACAGAAGAGCTTACAAATGAACAAGTAACAGAGGCTGTTAAAAACGGAATGAAGTTTTCTTTAAATATTGATGACATAAAAGATTGTAATATATTTATTGTTACTGTTCCAACTCCTATAGATAAAAATAATAAACCAGATTTAACTCCACTTATAAAATCTTCTCAAACAGTTGGAAAAGTACTTAAAACAAATGATATTGTTATATATGAATCAACAGTGTATCCAGGTGTTACAGAAGAAGTATGTGTACCTGAACTTGAAAAAATAAGTGGAATGAAATTCAATGTAGACTTTTTTTGTGGATATAGCCCTGAAAGAATAAATCCAGGTGACAAAGAGCATACAGTTACAAAAATACTTAAAGTTACAAGTGGTAGTACGCCAGAAATTGCAGATAAAGTGGATGAACTTTACAAATCAATCATTAAAGCTGGGACTTATAAAGCAAGTTCAATAAAAGTTGCTGAAGCTTCAAAAGTAATTGAAAATACTCAAAGAGATGTAAATATTGCGTTGATAAATGAACTTGCACTTATATTTAATACTATGAATATAAATACAAATGAAGTTATTGAAGCAGCTGCAACTAAATGGAATTTTATTAAATTAACTCCTGGACTTGTTGGAGGGCACTGTATTGGTGTTGATCCATATTATCTTACATATAAAGCAGAAGAGTTAGGATATAAACCAAATCTTATTTTAGGTGCTAGACAAATTAATAATGGTATGGCAAAATATGTTGCTGAAAGAACTATTAAATTGATGATAAAAAAAGGTCTTCAAATTAAAGATTCAAAAGTTTTAATATTAGGTATAACATTTAAAGAAAATTGTCCAGATGTTAGAAATACAAAAGTTGTAGATATTGTTCAAGAAATGCAAGAATATGGATGTAATGTAGATATAACTGATTATTGGGCAGATAAACTTGAAGTAAAACATGAATATGGATTAGATTTAAAAGAAAATTATAATTTTGATGATTATCAAGCAATTATTGTGGCTGTTGGTCACAATGAATACAAAAATCTAAAAATATCAAATGAAGGTAAAGTAATATTTGATATAAAATCTATAGTAGCAAATGCTGATGGACGATTATAAACTATCAGTAGTAATTATTACAAAGAATGAAGAAGATTTTATAGCAGATGCGATAAAATCTTCTTTATTTGCCGATGAAGTTATTATTTTAGATAGTGGTTCTATTGATAAAACTTGTGAAATAGCAAAAGAACTTGGTGCAAAAGTTTATCAAAATGAATGGCTTGGTTTTGGTCCACAAAAAAATCGTGCTGTTGAATTAGCAAAAAATGATTGGGTTTTTGTTCTTGATAGTGATGAGCGAATCACAGAAGAATTGAAAGATGAAATAGTTAATACTTTAAAAGAACCTCAATTTAATGGTTATTTTATTGCTAGATTAAATAACTTTTTTGGTAAAAATATTAAAAATTGTGGACTATATCCAGATTATTCTATTAGATTATTTAATAAGAATTATGGAAAGTTTAATGATGTTAGTGTTCATGAAAGTGTTCAACTAACATCAAAAGCAGCTCACTTGAAAAATCACATGATACATTTAGCTTATGAGAGTATTGAAGAGTTTATCCAAAAACAAAATAGATACTCATCTTTAAATCATAAGAAAAAATCATTGATTAAAGCAATAATAAATCCATATTGGACTTTTTTTAAATTATATATATTAAAAAAAGGTTTTTTAGATGGATGGCATGGTTTTGTTATATCTAAACTTTATGCACAATATACATTCTGGAAATATATAAAATGAAGATAAGTAGCCCTAAAAGAATTTTGATTATGAAGTTTAGAAATATTGGTGATGTGTTATTAACTACACCTTTAATTAAAAACCTGAAATTAAATTATCCAGATTCTTTAATTGATATTGCAGTAAATAAAGGTTGCGAAGATATGGTGACTTTAAATCCATATTTAAATGATGTGATTATTTATGATAGAAATAAAATAAAAAAGCAAAATATCTTAAAAAGATTAAAAGATGAATTCTCTTTTGCCTACAAAATTAGAAAAAATAAATACGATTTAATTATTAATACTACAAAAGGTGATAGAGGAGCTCAATTAGCACTTATCAGTGGAGCAAAAACTAAAATAGGTTATGAATCTAATAGTAAATTTGATAAAGTTTTTGATATTTATTTACCTAAGCAAGGCTTTCGGCATACTTTAGAGATGGATTTAGATACATTAAAGGCTTTAGAATTAAAAACTTTTGAGAAAAAAGTTGAGATATTTTGGTCAGAAAAAGATGAAGAAAAAGTAAAAGAGATTTTATCTAAGAATAATTTAGAAAATCAAGATTTTATTCATATTCACCCTGTATCTAGATGGTTGTTTAAATGTATAAATGATAAAACAATGGCAAGTATAATTGATTTTTGTGAATTAGAATTAAATAAAAGAGTTATCTTAACTGCTGCTCCTATAAATGAAGAGATGGATAAATTAAGTTCTATTATGAATTTATGTAAAAGTAAACCTTTGAACTTTGGAGGATTATTTACTTTGAAGCAAACAGCTTGTCTGAATAGAAAAGCTAAAGCTTTCATCGGGGTTGATACTTCAATAATGCATATAAGCGCTGCAAATGATATTCCTGTTTTAGCATTTTTTGGACCAAGTGGAACAGATCATTGGGGTCCTTGGGATAATGAATGTTTTGAAAGTGGATATACAAAAAGAAATGGTTATCAAACAATGGGTAAACATAGAGTTATTGCTGAATCAAGAGATTGCCAACCTTGTGGAAAAGATGGATGTAATGGTTCAAAAATAAGTGATTGTTTGATGAATTTAGATATGCAGTTAATTAAAAATAATATAAATGAGATGGTATTAAATGATTAAAGTACTTGAAATGGAAAGTTCAAAAGGTTGGGGTGGACAAGAAAAAAGAACAGTAAGATTGGTTAATAATTTACCTAAAAACGAATTTGAAGTTTTCTGGGCAGTTGAAAAAAATAGTATTTTATATGAAAAAAAAGATGAAATAAAAGCCACTTTACTTACTTATAAATTAAATAGAATATATAATTTAGTAACAATTTTTAAACTAATAAGATTAGTTAATTCAAAAAAGATTGATATTATTTCAACACATTCTGGAAAAGATTCTTGGATTGGTGATATTGTAGGACTTTTTACAAAAGCAAAAGTCGTAAGAGTGAGACATCTGATTTTACCTATAAAAAGCCCATATAGTTATAATTTAGCAGATAAAGTAGTTACTGTTAGTAATCAAGTAAAAGAGTATCTAAATTCAGCAGGTGTAAAAAAAGAAAAACTTTTAAATATTTATACAGGGATAGATACAAATAGATTTAATCCAGAAATTCAATATGACTTAAGAAAAGAGTTGAATCTTTCAAATGATACGGTTTTAATAGGTATTGTTGCTGTGTTACGAGGAGCAAAACAGCATATAAAATTGATTGAAACTTTTTCAAAAATAAATCATGATAATGTTAAATTATTGATTATTGGCGAAGGTCCTATGAAAGAAGAGATTGAAACTTGTATATCTAATAATAATTTAAAAGATAAAGTTTTAATGTTGGGACATAGAGAAGATGTTCATTTATTGTTACCAAATTTAGATATGTTTTGTCTACCATCAAGACATGAAGCCTTAGGTACAAGTTTACTTGAAGCACAAAGTTGTGGAGTTCCTGTATTAGGAAGTAATGTAGGTGGAATACCTGAAGCTTTATGTCATGGGCAAACGGGATATTTATTTGATGATTTTGATGATTTAGAAAAGAAAATTAGTGAATTATTAGAAAATAAAGAAAAATTACAAGAGTTTAAAAATAATTCAAGAAAATTTATTTTAGAGAAATTTTCAGTTGAAAAAATGATGGAAGATACAAAAAAACTTTATAGAGAGCTTTGTTTATGAGCATTCCTGTTGTAATGTATCATCATGTTTTATCAAAAGAGAGTTTTATTTCAAGTGGAATAAGCAATTTTGAAAAGCAAATGAAACTACTTTATGATGAAAATTGGAAAACAATCACATCAGAGGAATTTTATTTATTTAAAAAAAAGAGATTGAAACTTCCTAAAAAATCTGTATTAATTACTTTTGATGATGGATGGAGAGATAATTATGTTTATGCATATCCAATTTTAAAGAAATATAATTTAAAAGCAACACTTTTTATTGTAACCCAATGGATTGAAAAAGCATCAAATGAAGATGATTGTGAATATATCGAAACAAAACATAGTGAGTGTAAAAGTTTAGTTTCTACAAATCCAAGAAGAGTAATCTGCACATGGAATGAACTAAAAAAAATGAGTGATGTTTTTGATTACCACTCACACACTCATACTCACTATGATAATTATTTTGACAAAACTTCTTTAGAAGATGAGTTTATTAAATCAAAAGAATTAATAAAAAATCGATTAGGATTTGAAGATAAGCAGTTATGTTGGCCAAGGGGAATATACACAGATGAGTCAGTAAAACTTGCTAATGAAAATAATTTTGAAATCTTATATACAACAAAAAGAGGTATTAATCTATCAGATGATAAGCTTTTAGAAATTAAAAGATTTGCTGCTAAAAAAGATGACAAATGGTTGAAAAAGAATCTTTTTATATATTCAAATAATTTAATTGGAAAAATTTATTCATGGATAAAACCACAATGATTGATTTAAATGGAAAAAAAATATTATTAGTAAGAAATGATAACGTTGGTGATTTGATTTGTACAACTCCTGCAATAGAGGCATTAAGAAAAAAATATCCCAATAATCAAATTGATATTGTTGTTAATTCATATAATTATGATGCTATTTATAATAATCCTTTTATAAATAAAATTTACTGTTATACAAAACCAAAACATAAAAAATCATTATGGAATAAAATTAGTGCAGGTGTGGGTAAGCTAAAAATATTGTTAGATATTTATAAAGAGAATTATGATGCTGTAATTATTTTTAGAAGTGGATATTCAAAATCAGCAGAGCTTTTCTCTAAAATTACAAAAGCTTCATATAAAGTAGGTGTAAAAAATCCTAAAGGCAAAGATGATTTTAATATATATGTTTCATCAAATGAATTACAACATGAAGTAGAATTTTGTTTAGATTGTCTAAAAGAGTTTGGGGTAACTTATAATAATGAAAAAACTCTATATTTTATAGAGGAAGAATTATTTTCTAAATATACTGATTTTAGTGAGCATATTCTTTTTCATATCTCTTCAAGAATTAAAGAAAATAAGTATGATAAAGAAAATTTTAAAAAAATATTTGATTTATTAGCAGATAAAAAAATAATTATAAGTGCAGAACCTGATGATTTTGAGATGGCAAAATGGTTAGATGAAAATACTAACGCAACATTTATAAAAACAAAATCTTTACAAGATTTAGGTGGATTAATCAAAAATGTTAAACTATTAGTTACATTAGATGGTGGAGCTATGCATTTAGGGCCAGCAGTTGGAACAAAAACAATTTCAATTAGTGGTAAAACAAATATGAATAAATGGTATCCGTGGGGATATAAAGATTTAGTAATACAAAGTGAAAATAAAATAGCAGAAGAGATTGATATTGAAATTCTTATTTCAATAATTAAAGGATTATAGAAATTGAAAATATATAAAAAATGGATAAAAATCACAAGTCTAGCAATTATATTTTTTTTATTAATAATATCTACATTTAATTATTTTTTAGATCCTTTATGGACTTTTAATAATTTTTATTTTACAAAATATAAAAATTCTTACAATGAAAGAGTATTGAAAACAAATTATCTAGTATATTCGAAAGTTGAATTTGATGGAATTTTGTTAGGAAGTTCAAGAAGTACTCTTATTCATACTAATAAAAAATTTGAACAGTATAAAATTTTTAATTATTCCAGTTCTTCTTTACAAGTTAATGAATATGAAGGTTTTATAAATAATGCTAGACAGATAAATAATAATAAGTTACCAATAGTTATATTGGGATTAGATTTTTTTAGATATTTGAATGAATCAAAATTAGAAAATAAACCAGAAGAATATTTTGAGGATAACAAAGATTTTTTTTACAGATTTAAAAATTTGATTAGTTATGATAGTTTTAAAAAAGCTAAGAAAAATCTAAAAATAGGTGATGAGTTAATTTCAGAAAGAGTTTATGATAGTAATTATGATGGTTTTATTTTAATTGATTCTGAGGAAAACAATAAAAGAAAAATAGAAGAGTCTGTTCCTAAATTTGAAAAAGAGTTTTATTTAAAAGATACTTCAATTGAGAATTTCTCTTTAAAATTAAAAGAATTAAAAGAAAAATTTCCAGATACAAGGTTTGTGATTTTTACTACACCTATTACAAAAGAGTTATTTTCAAAAATTCTTGAAAATAAGAAATTATATGAATTATATGAAAATTGGATTAAGGATGTAGTTGGTGCATTTGGTGAAGTAAATCATTTTATGTTTATTAATGATATCTCAACTCAATCATCTAAAAATTTTTATGATGGACATCATATATATCCATTTGTTGGTGATATTATTTATGAATCTCTAATTACTAATGTAAGTACTAATAATATGATGAAAATCAATAATGAAAACTTGGATGAAATGTTAGAGAAACTTAAAAAATTAAATTTTATAAATAATTAATAAAAGGATTTGAATGTTATTTAATTCAGTTGAATTTATCTTCGTATTTTTACCAATAACTTTTTTTATCTATTTTTACCTAAATAGTAAAAGATTAACAATTGCAGCAAAAGGTTTTTTAGTATTTTCAAGTTTATTTTTTTATTCTTGGTGGGATATTGTATATTTACCTTTGATTTTGTCTTCAATTTTATTCAACTATTTAATAGGAACAACATTAAGTAAAAGTAATCAAGAGAATAAAATAGGTTTAAATAAAAGTTTTAGTAAAAAATCTATTTTGATTTTTGGTGTAGTTTGTAATGTAGCTTTATTGGGATACTTTAAATATACAAATTTTTTTTTAGAAAACTTTAATGGAATTTTTGGTTCAAATATTCCTTTACAACATATTATTTTGCCATTGGGTATTAGCTTTTTTACTTTTACTCAAATTGCTTTTTTAGTTGATGCATATAGAAATGAAGTAAAAGAGTATGATTTAATGAGATATATGCTTTTTGTGACATATTTCCCACATTTACTAGCAGGTCCAATATTACATCATAAAGAGATGATGCCTCAGTTTGCTAATCTGAAAAATAGTGTAATAAATTATAGAAATATAGCAGTAGGTTTGTTTATATTCTCAATAGGACTATTCAAAAAAGTAATTATTGCTGATACCTTTGCCGTTTGGGCAAATGCTGGATTTGATACAGCAACAACGTTAACACTAATTGAAGCTTGGGTGACATCACTATCATATACTTTTCAATTATATTTTGATTTTTCAGGTTATACCGATATGGCAATAGGAATATCTTTAATGTTTAATATAAAACTTCCAATTAACTTTAACTCTCCATATAAAGCACTGAATATCCAAGATTTTTGGAGAAGATGGCATATGACTCTTTCAAGATTTTTGAGAGATTATGTATATATTCCTTTTGGCGGAAATAAAAAATCATCTTTTAGAACTTATACAAATCTTTTAGCTACTTTTGTAATAGGTGGACTTTGGCATGGAGCTGGATGGACATTTATATTTTGGGGATTTTTGCATGGAATGGCATTGATAATTCATAGAGTTTGGTCAAATCTTGGATTCAAAATGTGGACATGGATGGCTTGGTTTATAACATTTAACTTTGTAAATATAGCTTGGATATTTTTTAGAGCTAAAGAGTGGAATGATGCAATTAATATATTGAAATCAATGTTTTTCTTAAATGATAGTTTAATTGATGTTGGAGAAAAGATACTTTTACATTCAGATATTAAGCCTAAAACATTGATTATTTTATTAATTTGTTTATTTATTGTATTGAAATTTAAGAATTCAAATTATTATTTAGGAAATTTTATAGCAGATAAAAAATATGCTTTATATTTTATAATTATGTTTTTTTTAGCAGTTATAAATTTAAATAAGTATCAAGTATTTTTATATTTTAATTTTTAGGATTTTAATTGCATAAAATATGGGTTAAAAATACTTTATTAATTCTTTTAAGTATGATATTTTTATTAATTTCAACAAATTATATAAGTGATCCATATCAACATTATAGGAAAACAACTATTTATCCACCTTTTTATGGTGGAGATCAACGATATTTAAATCCAGGTATTGCAAAAAACTATAGTTATAATAGTGCAATTATTGGTACGTCTATGACTGAACAATTTTATATTCCAAATGTAAATAAAATCTTAGAATTAGAATTTTTAAAATTTTCTTTGTCTGGGGCTACTTTATATGAACAAAATTATATGCTAAAAACAATATTGGAACATGATAAGTTAAAGAGGGTGATATGGGGTGTTGATTTATTTTCAATGGCTGGCAATATAGAATCATATAGAAATGGCAAAGAAAACTTTCCTTTTTATTTATATGATGATAATATATTGAACGATTATCAATATTTATTGAATATTGATACTTTTTTTGAATTTTTGAAAATTTTAAAGAAATATTATATAAAAAAAGAGAGATTTTATTATGAGATAGATAATATGTTTATATCTCACAATATAGCTTCCAAAGAAAATGCATTAAATGCCTTTTACGGAAATAAATTTAATCAAGATTTTAAAAAAGAAAATTATACTTTTGAAAAATTAAAAGATAATTTTGAACACAATGTTATTCCCATAATACAGAGTAATAAAGATGTGGAATTTCATATTTATTTGCCACCTTATTCTATTTTAGCTTGGTGTCAAATATCAGATAATAATTGGTTAGATGATGCTTATATGATGAAAGAGTATATGTATAAAAGACTTAAAACTTTTAATAATGTTTATTTTTATAATTTTCAAGAAGAGATGGATTTTATAACAAATTTAGATAATTACATAGATACTACTCATTATACTAGTAGTTTTAATGATGTAATTTTAAAACATTTAAAAAATAGAGATGTTTCTGCATATATTGTAGATTCTAAAAATTTAATGGAAGAGAATATTGCTCTATCAAAAAAGTTATATAAAAAGGAAGTTATTAAATAATGGGATTTCAAAATTTATTTTATGATATATATTTTAATAAATATGTAAAAAGCAATAAAAAACAAATAAAAAATATAAAAGAATTGAAAGAAATACCTCTTTCTATTTTAGTTATTTCTAATACTGCATTAGGGGATACGATTCTTTCAACAGCTGCTTTAAAAAGTTTAAAAGATTCCTTTCCAAATGTAAAAATAACTTTGTTAGTACATTTTAAACTTAAAAAACTTTTTGAAAAGTTTCCTTATATTGATAATTTAGTTTTATATTATGGCGGATATAAAAAGTTCTTTTCTACAATAAAGGAAATAAAAAAATATAATCCTAAAATGTCTTTAATCTTTCATGGAAATGGTCCTCAAGATATTCAAATATCTGTTTTGAGTGGATGTGAGTATATTTTGAAACATCCAACAAAATCACCTTTGAAAAAATATTTATCATATGATTTTAAATTTAAATTACATCATACGATAGAAGATAGAGTGGAAATTTTAAAATGTATTGATGCTAGAAAAATATCGAAAGAGTTAACTTTTCCTTTATTTCCTAATGAAACAATAGAAAATAAAATTGATGAATTATTAAATGGAAATAAAAAAATTGTTGGTTATCAAATAGGTGCTGCTGATGTTTATAAGATGTGGCCAATTGAAAGATTTATTGAACTAGGTGAAAAAATTTTAAATTATGATAATGATACAATTATTGTTATAACAGGAATAGATAAAGAGTATGAATTAGGAGAAAAAGTTGTAGATGCTTTAGGAAACAGGGTATTGAATTTATGTGGAACATGTTCAATTGAAGAGTTACCATACTTATTGAAAAGAATGAATGTTTTGATAACAAATGATACAGGTACAATGCATTTAGCAATAGCTATTAAGACACCTACTATTAGTCTTTTCTCTACAACTAATAGTATCTTAAGTGGACCTTATCAAGATTTCGATATTCATAAAGTTATTCAAAAGGATGGTTTAGTTGTCCAAAAAATGCCAAAGAAAGATAGAACAAATGAGAATATGAGATTGATTAATGTATCTTATGTATTTAATATGTATATAAAAATGCAGGCAACTTTTCATGTTTAAGTTTATTAGAATATGTATTGAAAGAATCAAAAATAAGAATAAAATATCTTTAAATACTTATATAAAAAATTTTAAAAATATTAGATTAGAAAAGAATATAAATATTCACTCATTTGTTACATTAGATGCAACAAAAGGTATTATTAAATTAGGTAATAATGTTACTTTGAATAGGTTTTGTTTTATAAATGCTAGTAAAGGAAATATTTTTATTGGAAATGGAACAGAAATAAATACTTACACTGTTATTAATGGTACTGGAGAGATTTTAATTGGAAATAATGTTTTAATTGGACCAAATGTTCAAATAATCTCTTATACACACAATTTTAAAGATAAAAATAAAACTATAAAAGAACAAGGTATTGAAAAGAAAAGAATTATAATTGAAGATGATGTTTGGATAGGTGCTTCAGCAATTATTCTTTCAGGTGTTACTATTGCAAAAGGTTCAGTTATTGGTGCTAATTCTGTAGTAACAAAGAATACAGAACCTTTTTCAATTAATGTTGGTGTTCCATCTAAAAAAATAGGAATAAGAGAATAAAACAAAAGTACAGCATTATTTTAATACAATCTACTAATTTAATAAAAAAGAAGTTATTTAAATGAAGAAAATTCTATATTTCCCCTCAGAAGAATATGGTTCAAATCATACTTCTGTAGAAGCATTATTTAATAAATATTTAAGAAGATATTTTGATATACAAATAGTTTATAAAGATAATCAGACAAAAAAAGTTGAAAATAATAATTTGACAATTAATCATAAAAACAAGTCTAATTTTTTTTCAGAAATTGGTAGCATAACATCTGCAGAATTTGATTTCGTTATAGTTAGGAATGATTATAATGTATTGAATAATGTAATTAATTATAAAAAAAATTTTAATAAGAACTTTAAAATAGGTTTTCAGTGTACTTTTTTACATAGTTATCGAAGGATAGTTCAAGCACATATTGAGAAAAAAGCTCTTATAAGAAAATATCTACAATATAGTTTCTCTCAAAATAAAGAAGAAAAATTAATTAACAAATGTGATTTTTTAATTCCTAATTCAAAAATGATGAATAAAGTAATAAATAAAGTTAATCTTCCTTATACATATATTCATTCAAGTATAGATTTAGAGTTACTTCCTAAAATAAATATTGAAAAAGATTCTAAATTAATCAAATTTGTTTATATTGGTACGGTTGATAAATTAAGAGAAGTTGATTTGATTTTTAAGGCTTTTGGAAAAATAAATAAAGAAGGTTGGACTTTAGATGTTTATACAAAAGATACGGACTTAGCTACTCAATATATCAATGAAATGGAATCAAATAAAAATAAAATATTTATACATAATTCATTAAATAGAAATGAATTGTATGAAAGAATTTCTTATTATGATGTAGGTATTTCACTTATACCAATTAATGATTTATATGTTGTGGCATCACCTATTAAATTATCTGAATATTTTGCCTGTAAGTTATCTGTTATGACAACGGCAATACCTGAAGCAGTTGATTTATACGCCGATAAGAATTGTGCTTTTTTTGTTAATTTTGACATAGACTCAATAGTAGAAAGTATAAACTCTATTCTAGCAAAAGAAAAAAAAGAGTTAGAAATAATGGGTGTAAATGGTTTTAACATAGTTAAAGAAAAGAGAAATTATGAATTTATTTCTATTGAAATAAAGAAATTTCTTGAAAAAATTGATAATAATTGATAGATAAAGGCTGCTTATTTTGTTAGTTGAGAAATTTAAAAATTTAAAAATATATAATATCTATATATTTATACTCTTTAGTTATGTTTTATGTTTACCCATTGCAAAAATAACTGCAATACAGAATATCTTATTTGCATGTTTTGTTTTACTATTTATTTATTTAAATTACAAAGAATTTAATTATAGAAATTTTTCTAAAATAAAAGTTTTCTTTGTTTTATTTGGAACATTACTATTTTTAGCACTTTTTTCTTCATTTCATTCAATAAATTATATAGAAACTATAAGAGAAATTAAAAGTGAGTTTATAAAGCCATTAATTTGGTTTTTAATTATTTATTTTTTGATTATGCTATCAGATAAACAAAATATGGCTAAACTATTTTTTTTGTTAGGTTGTATATTAGGATTTCATACAATTTTAAATATAGTCATATGGATTGATAATGGCGGTTGGCCAAGTAGTACAGGTGGATTACTAGATGGCACAATAAATATTCTTAATATTCCAGGGGCAGGAGAAAGATTTGGAATATGGGCTACATATTTTTTATCATTTGCTTTAAGTATGACATTTACAAAATATAAGAAATTTGCGTATTTATTTATTATAATCGCACTTATATCGATAATTGCCAATCATACTAGAGCTACATTTATTGGTACTATATTTATATTTCTTGCCTATTTTATATTTTTGTATAAAAATAGGGTAGTTAAAATTTTATCACTTTCTTTAATCATCTTATCAATATTATTTTTCTCAATTTATTCAAAAAATTTTGAAGAGAGATTTAATGTTTATAATATGGTAGCTTCTCTAAAATATTTAAATGATTATACCCCTAGTCAATTCAAAATATTAGAAGATAATTATGGACTTGGATATTCAACTGTAACTCGATTGGCAATGTGGAAATCTGTTATCTTATATAGGATGGATGAACCTTTCTATCCTCAAAGTTATGGAAGATTTTTATATGGTAAATCTTTAAGTGAAATATATAAAGATAAAAAAGAAAATATTCCTTATGAACTTTTTCCCCAAGCACATAGTGATTTTATGTCAATATTATTTAGTTTGGGTATTTTTGGATTGATATTCTTTTTATTATTATTGGGCTATACCTTGAAAGCAAGTTATGCATTAACTAAAGATGAAAACTATAAAAGTTTTGGAGTTTTAGTTTTTCTAGGAACCTTTGGATATATAGGCTCAATGATGTTTGGTTCTTTTTTCGGAGATACAGAACAAATATTTTTCTATATACTTTTAGGTGCAACATTAGCTATATATATTGGACGTTTAAATGAACATAAAACTAATCAGAGCAAATAGAACAAAGTTTGGTGGAGCAGAAGTTTATTTATCTAGACTTTGTGAGGAGTTAGATAAATTGAATATACCTTATGAATTAATATATTCTAATATTCCAAAATTTTTACCATCTTGGTTAAGAGTTCTTTTATTTAATTATCAAGTTTGTAAAAATAAAACTAAAGATGATATTTATTTATCATTAGAAAGAATCTCTTGTCCAGATATATATAGAGCAGGTGATGGAGTTCATAAAGTTTTTTTACAAATTGAAAAGAAATCAAAATTTAATCCTTTACATTTGGTGTATTTATATTTAGAAAAAAGATGTTTTACTAATAGTAAAATGATTATTGCTAATTCAAATATGGTAAAGAATGAAATTATATCAACATATGGAATTGACGAGGAAAAAATCAAAGTGATTTATAATGGTTTTCCTTTAGAAAAATTTGATAAAGAAAAGTCAAAAGAAAATTTAGAAAAAGAATTTTCATTTGACTTAAAAGAGAAGATTATCCTTTATGTTGGTAGTGGTTTTAAAAGAAAAGGTGTAAAAGAATTTTTAGAGATTTTATCTAAGTTAAAAAATAAGAATTTTAGAGCTTTCATCATAGGCAAAGAGAAAAAAATGGATTCTTACAAAAGTTTGGCAAAGAATCTAGGACTTGAAAATAAAGTTATATTTACAGGTGCAAGAAGTGATGTAAAAGATTTTTATACTATGAGTGATATATTCTTATTTCCTACAAGATATGAGCCTTTCTCAAATGTTGTTTTGGAAGCTATGAATTATGAAAATGTTGTAATTACAACAAAACAAAATGGTGCTAGTGAGATTTTATCTAATGAATATACAATGAATAGCTCAGAAGATTTCTCAATAGTTGAGAAAATAGATAAACTTTTGATAAATGATTTAGAAATTGAAAAAGTAAAAAAAGATAATTTAGAAATAATTCAGAATTTTTCTATTGAAAAAAATGTTCAGCAAACATTGAAAGTTATAAATGAAATTATTAATTGAAATACCAACTTGGTTGGGTGATGCAATTATGGCAACACCTGCTATTGAAAATATAATCAAGAATTTAGATGATGTAGAAATTACAATTTTTGGTTCTTTTGTATCTACAAAAATTTTTGAACATCATCCAAAGGTTAAAAATATCATCGTTGATGAGACAAAAAAATCAAAAAATAGATACGCTTCTTTATATACTCTTTCAAAAGAAATTGGAAAGTTTGATATGGCTTTTAGTTTTAGAAGTTCTTTCTCTACAAAGTTTTTCTTTTTTTTATTAACAGCACAAAAAAAGTTTATTTTTAAAAAAACAAAAACTGAGAAACACCAAGTTTTAAAATATAATGATTTTGTTAATCAATCATTGAAAACTGATTTGGAAGCAGGGGATTTAAAATTATATTTTAAACCTTTTTCTTATGATAGACCAACATTAGGAATAAATCCTGGTGCAACTTATGGAAGTGCAAAAAGATGGTATCCAAGTGAGTTTGCAAAAGTTGCAATCTCTTTAGCTTCAAAATATAACATTGTTATTTTTGGAGGACCAACAGAGACAGATATTGCTGGTGATATAGAAAATGAATTAATTCAAAATGGAGTTAAAAATTATCAAAATTTTGCTGGAAAAACAACAATTACAGAATTAATTGAAAAGATTGCAGGATTAGATTTATTTATTACAAATGATAGTGGACCTATGCATGTGGCAGCAGCTTTTAAAATAAAAACAGTTTCGATTTTTGGACCTACAAAATTTAAAGAGACAAATCAGTGGAATAATCCAAATGGTAAAATAATTTCAAAATATTTAGATTGTTCACCTTGCATGAAAAGAGTTTGTCCTTTAAAACATCATAACTGTATGAAAGAGATTACTGCAGATGATGTTCTAAAGGTTATTGAGGATTTAACTTAATTCGTTATCAATAATTTGACAAATAGTATGTCCAAAAAGTATATGCATTTCTTGAATTCTTGGAGTGTTGTTTGAAGGAACAATTAGGTTAATATCACAAACTTCATTCATAGCTCCACCATCTCGTCCAGAAAATCCTAAAGTTTTACATCCTAACTCACGCCCAAGTTTTAAAGCTGAAACAATATTTTTACTATTTCCACTTGTTGATATACCAATAATTAAATCACCTTTATTTGCAAGTGCTTCTACTTGTCTATCAAAAACTCTATCATAACCATAATCATTTCCAATAGCAGTTAGTGCACTTGTATCTGTTGTTAATGCAATTCCAGGTAAACCTCTTCTTTCAGTTTTGTATCTTCCTGTAAGTTCTGCTGCAATGTGTTGAGCATCAGCTGCACTTCCACCATTTCCACAAAGTAAAACTTTATTTCCATTTTTTAAAGTTTCAACTGCTAATTGTGAAGCTTGAACTAAACTCTCTTCCATTGTTTCGATTACTTTATTAATTGTTTCTAAATGTGATGAAAATTCATCTTTAATTGTTTGTTTCACTATTTTGAATCCTTTTAATTGTATTTGTTGTACTTTTCCCATCTACGAATTGTACAAGTTTTAATTCATTTGCTATATCTTGTCCAACAACATCTTTACCTTCATAATCTCCACCTTTTACTAAAGTATGAGGTTTGATTAATTTTATTAGTTCATAAGGTGTCTCTTCTTCAAAAATTACTACGTAATCAACTGATTCTAATGATGCTAATATATAAGCTCTATCTTCTTGATTATTAATAGGTCTTGTTGGGCCTTTTAGTTTTCTTACAGAACTATCTGCATTTAATCCTAAAATTAGAATATCTCCATAACTTTTCGCAACTTCTAAATATTTAACATGTCCTGCATGAATTATATCAAAACAACCATTTGTAAATATGATTTTCTTACCTTTTTCATGAAGTCTTTTAGCTAAAGCTTCAATCTCATCAAATGTTTTTATATGTGATGCAGAAGTTGATTTATGTAGACTTGATTCATATTCATATATTTCATCAAGAGTAACAGTTGCACTTCCAATTTTACCAACAACAACACCTGCTGCTAAATTTGCAAAATTAATAGCTTCTTTGATTGTTAATTTATTTGATAAAGCAAAAGCAACTGATGCAATTACAGTATCTCCAGCTCCTGTTACATCATAAACTTCTCTAGCAACTGTAGGAATAATTTCTAACTCATTATCAAAAATAGCTATTCCATTTTCACTTAATGTTATTAATGATACTTCAAGATTACATTCATTTTTTAATATATTTAGAGCTTCTATTAAAGTTTCATTGTCTTTTATATTAACATTTGTAGCTTCAATAGCCTCTTTTTTATTTGGTGTTAAAGTATAAGCACCTCTATATTTAGAGTAATCTTTTCCTTTTGGATCAACTAATACTTTTATATTATTTTCATTTGCTATTTTTATAATATCTTGTGTTAAAGTTTTTGTTAAAACACCTTTTCCATAATCTGATAAAATAATAGCATCAAGTTTTTGTATATATTTTTTTAGATTACTTAATATTTCTTCACAGCTACTATCTTTAATATCTTCAATACTTTCCATATCGTATCTTAATACTTGTTGTTGCGAAGCTATTAGTCTACTTTTTTTAGAAGTTTTTCTATTTTTTTCAATAACTAAATTCTCTGTATTTATATTTATCTCTTTAAGTAAAGATTTTAATTCATTAGCAGTTGAATCATCACCTATAACACTTATAACTTCAACATTAGCTCCAAGAGTAACTAGATTATTTAAAACGTTTCCAGCTCCACCTAAAACACTATTTTCTTTATTAACATTTACTACTTGTACTGGTGCTTCTGGAGAAATTCTATCACAAGTTCCCCATAAGTAATGGTCTATCATTAAATCACCAATTACTAAAATATTTGGTTTTATTTCTAATCTAATCATTTATTTTATTTCTTCTTTATATAATCTTTTAATTTCTGGAATATACTCTTTTATTCCATCTTCCATTTCATATCTTGGTTGGTAGTTTAAATTTTCAATAGTTGATTCAATATTTGCTTGAGTAAAAAATTGGTACTGACCAATAAATGGATTTGGAATATACTCTTTTCCATTGTCAATTTCTAACTCTTTTTGTAAAATATTTACGATATCTTCAAAACTTCTAGCTTTCCCAGTTCCTACATTATAAACTCCAGATTTTTTAGGATTACAAGCTTTTATATTTGCTTGAATAATATCTTCTATATAAATAAAATCTCTTAATATTTTGTCACTTCCTTCAAATAATTTTGGAGTTAAGCCTTTTAAAATTTGATGTCCAAATTGAACTATCATAGATGCTGTTTTATTTTTAAAAAACTCTTTTGGACCATAAACATTAAAATATTTTAATCCAACTATTGAAATTTCTAAATCTTTTTTTAGATATTCATAAGTAATATTATCCATCATAACTTTTGAAAAACCGTAAACATTATTAGGTTTTTCATATCCAATTTCAAATCTATCACTATCTCCATAAGTTGCAGCACTACTTGCATAAATCATATTTGCTTTATGTTTAATAGCAATTTTTAATAAATCTTCATAGGCATTTACATTTGTTTTTAACATTAAATCTTGTTCATTAACAGTTGTATCAGAAATTGCAGCTTGATGAAAAATATAATCAAATTTGTAATCATTTTCTAGATTTTGTAGTAAAGATTTATCATTTATATTTCCACTGATTATAATGCCTTTAAAACCTAATAGATTTTTAAAGTGACCAAAACTTTTTAGATTACCATTTGAAAAAGTTTCTTCATTTCTAAAGCAATCAAGTACAACTATAGTAGCTTCAGGGAAGTTTTTTTGAAAATAAAATGCAAGGTTAGAGCCAATAAATCCAGCACCACCAGTTATTAAAATAGTTTTATTGTTAAAATCTATATCATTGTAAGTCATTATTAACCTTATTCTTTAATTATATTTATTGTATCAAATAGACTATTAGCTGTAATTGAAATGATATTATCACTATCATTTTTTACGTAAGAACTATTTATTAATATATTGTTTTTAATTTTAGCATTTATAGCTGTTTGTATATCTGAAATTTTATCTCCAATTAACCACGATTTATCTAAATCAATATCAAAATCACTTATCGCTTGATTAATCATCCCAGGTAGTGGTTTTCTACAGTCACAATTTTCATCAGGTGAATGGGGACAGTGATAAACTTTTAATATTTTTATATTATTTTCATTGAATTTATCTATCATCCAATTCGTAAGTTTTAAAAAATCATTTTCTGTAAAGTATTTTCTTCCAATTCCAGATTGATTTGTAATAACAATTATTTCATATCCCAAATTTTGGAAATATTCACAAGCTTTAAATACACCATCAATAAAATTAAATTTTTCAATTTCATAGACATAGCCATAATCTTGGTTTATTACACCATCTCTATCTAGAAAAATAATTCTTCTATTTAACTTTAAAATGATAAATCCTTTGTTTTTAACTCTTTAAATATTATCATAAAGCACTTTTAAGTATAATAAAAATATTTTGTAAATAGAAAGTACCAATGACAAAAACAACAATTTCATATAAAACAAAAAGCAATTTAATAGAAGTGCTTGCAAAACAGTCAAATGTAGAAATTTTAAAAAAAGAAAATCTTTTTATGAAGCTTTTTTCAAAGAAAAAATATGCAGATGTATATTTTCATTCTGGAAGTTTAGATGATAAATCTATAGAAAATATTAAAAACTCAAAAATTACAATAACAAATACCTTTGCTTCAATGAATCAAATAATAGCAAAAACTAAAATTTCCCATGAAAAAATAAAAGTAATTTACCCAAGTATAGATGTTGAATATAAAAAAGCAGAAGAGCTTAGAGCCAAAATTTGTGAAGAGTTACAAATTGATTTGATAAATAAGATTATTTTTTTTACAGCTAAAAACATTAAATCTTCGGGTGTTAAAGAGTTTTTGGATATTTGTTCTTCTTTAACATATGAAGATTTTAAAATTATAGTTGCAGGTGAAAAAAAGCAAATTACAGCTTTGCAATTTCAACTTCCAAAATACCAAAAATTACAAGATAAAATAGTTTTACTTGAAGATTATACAAATATTAATGATCTATTTTTAGTTTCAGATATATTTTTATTACCAACTTATAACAAATCTTTTTCAACTAATATTTTAAAGGCAATGTTTTTTGAGTGTGTAGTTTTTTTAAGTATAGACAATGATGCAAAGGAAATCTTAGATGTTTTTGCTTCATTAGATAGCCCCACAGATTCAAGTGCAGCCTTTAAAATCGATGCAATTTTACAAGGTGAAAATGATTTGAAAGAGATAAAAAAACAAAATAGAGAATTAGCTTTAGAATTCACTCTTGAGAACAATTTAGAGAAAATAAATCATATACTAGAGAATGTTTAAATTTAACTTAAGAAAAATAAGGTACAATACGCAAATATTTTTCACCATAGAAGGAATACAAATGTCAAGAAGATGTGCAATATCTGGAAAAGGACCTATGTCTGGAAACAACGTAAGTCATGCAAAAAACAGAACTAAAAGAAGATTTTTACCAAACATTAGAACAGTTAGAGTTACATTAGAAGATGGAACTACAACTAAGTTAAAAGTTTCTGCAAAAGAGTTAAGAACTCTTAAAAAACACTCATAAGAAGGCTCTAGAAAAGTGCTTTCATGAGCATCTTTACTAAAGTAAAAAAGGCTATTGGCTGGGAAATAAGAACAGCCAAACCTCAATACGATTTAAATCCCTTAATATATTCACAATTAAAACCCTTTAGATTACCATTAATCCTAATTCAGTCTATAATGATGATAGGAACATTAGGTTATGTTTACATTGAAGATTATTCAATTATGCATGCCATTTTTCAATCAGCTTATACATTTACTACAACAGGATTTGGTGCATTAAATGAAGCAAATTTCAGTAATCAAGGAATTGTATTTACTGTGTGTTTGATGTTAGCAGGTTTTGCTACGCTAACTTTTTCTGTGGGGATTGTAATTGATGTTATAGCAAACGGTTCTTTATTAGTATTATTACGGGAGAGAAAAATGCTTTATAAAATAGCAAGATTAAGAAAACATTTTGTAATTTGTTATCATAATGAATATACAGCGCAACTTGCACGTCAATTCAGAGAAAATCATATTCCTTTTGTTGTTGTTGATCCAAGTGAGGATATAGAACAAATAGCAAAAGATAATAATTATCCATATTTTGTAAAAGAAGAACCTTATAAAGAGATTGCATTTTTGAAATCTCATTTAAGTTCTGCAAAAGGCGCTATCTCTTTATCAAAAAATATTTCTGATAATATTACTTTAATTGCATCAGTTAGGCTTTATGAAAAAGAGTTAGGAAGAAATCCTTTTTTAATTATTTCAAATGCAGAAACTCAAAATGAAAAAATTAGACTTCAAAAACTAGGAGCTGATAAAGTTGTTGCAACTCCTTCCCTTATGGCCAAAAGAGTTTCAGCAATGGCAATTAGGCCAGATATGGAAAATGTTCTTGATGAATTCTTATATAAAAGAGATACTCCAATAGATATGGAAGAGATTTTTGTAAATGATGACTCTTGGGTTGTAAATAGAGAGATAAAAGATATACATTTAAGAGATAGATTAAAAGTTTCAATTATTGGAATTACAGAAGAAAAAGGTAAGTTTATACAAATGCCAAAAGGTACAATGCTAATAAATGCTAATTGTAAATTATTATTAGTTGGTTCTCAAAAAGGTATTGTAAGAGCTAAAAGAATTATAAATTTAACTAAAAAACCAGAGGATATATAAAATTATGTTTACTATTTTACCAATCAAAGGCTATATAGACCAAATAGATGGATTTTATTGTGATGGAATTCACGCAGGACTTAAACCAAATGGAAATAATGATTTAGGATTTATTTATACAAATGAACCTTGTACTGTTGGAGCTATTTTTACAGAAAATAGATTTCAAGCAGCACCTTTAAAACATTTTTTACAATATGGGGAAGATTTTAAAACAAATTTTGTTTTAATAAATTCTAAAAATGCAAATGCACTAACTGGAAGAAAAGGTATTGAAAATATTAATACACTATTTTCTCAATTAGATTTTGGTTTAGTAAATCCAATTATGAGTTCAACTGGTGTTATTGGAAATCCATTACCTATAGATAAAATAGTTGCTGGTGCAAAAAGATTTGATTTAACTTCTAAAAATGGTGAAAATCTTAGTCGTGCAATTATGACAACAGATGCCTATCCTAAAACTTGTATGTATGAAGTAAAACTTGAAGATGGATCTTCTTTTAAAATAGGAGCAGTTGCCAAAGGTGCTGGAATGATAAATCCAAATCTTGCAACAATGCTTTGTTTTATTTGTACAGATGCTGTTGTTCCTTATGCTGATATTATGGAAGCTTTAAAACAAAATAGTGAGACTACTTTTAATGCAATTTCAGTTGATGGTGACACATCTACGAATGACACGGTAATGGTCTTAGCAAATGGAAATTCAAAAGCTTATGACAAAGAAGTATTTGTAGAAGTTTTAAGACTTGTAATGCACGATATGGCTATGTTAATGGTAGCAGATGGTGAGGGTGCAAAAAAAGTTGCTGCATTTGAAGTTATTAATGCTATTTCAAATGAACAAGCAATGATTGCTGCAAAAGCTTTATCAAATTCATTATTAGTAAAAACAGCACTTTTTGGAGAAGATCCAAATTTTGGAAGAATTGCTTCAACAATTGGAGCTTCAAGAATTGATTGTGATGATGAAAAATTAGTAATTTCATATAATGATGTTGTTGTTTTTAACAAAGGTGAAATCTGTTTTGATGCAACAATTGAAGCAAAAGCTGGTGAAGTTCTAAAAAAAGATAAATATAAAATTATTTGTGATATTGGTTTAGGTGAGGGTAAATTCACAGCTTATGGTTGTGATTTAGGTTATAAATATGTGGAAATTAACGCAGATTATAGAAGCTAATAAATAACTTTTTACAAAAAATTAAGTACTTAGATAGTATAATCCCAAAAATTTAAATACATAGGATGCAAAATGTTTCACGAATACAGAGATGTAATTACAGAGTTAAAACAAAAAGATGGACACTTCCACAAACTTTTTGAAAAACATAATGAGTTAGATGATGTTATTGCAAAACTAGAAGAATCACATGCTGACCAATTTGAAATTGAAGCTAATAAAAAAGAGAAGCTAAAATTAAAAGATGAAATTTATTCTATAATCGTTAAATATAAGAGTGAAAATTAATTTTTTAGTTAGCTAAAAATAAAGGGATGAAAGTTTAGGCTTTTGTCCCTTTTTTTATATTTATATTTTTATAAATTTTATTACAACTTATGCTAAGCGCATTTTAGATATAATAAATCAATTTTATATTACAAAGGCCTTTTTTTATGGAAAACCTTTTCGAAAATCAAGATATTATAGACATAAATATTGAAGACTCAGTTAAAGCTTCTTATTTAGATTACTCAATGAGTGTTATTATAGGTAGAGCATTACCAGATGCAAAAGATGGTTTAAAACCAGTACACAGAAGAATTTTATTTGCAATGCACGATTTAAATATTACTTCTAAATCTGCTTATAAAAAATCAGCAAGAATTGTTGGAGATGTTATCGGTAAATATCACCCTCATGGTGATACTTCTGTTTATGATGCACTTGTAAGAATGGCACAAACTTTCTCAATGAGAGCGCCACTTGTAGATGGTCAAGGAAACTTCGGTTCTATTGATGGAGATAGCGCAGCTGCCATGAGATATACAGAAGCTAGAATGACAAAAATAGCTGAAGAAGTTCTAAGAGATTTAGATAAAGATACTGTAAACTTTACTCCAAACTATGATGATACTATGAAAGAACCTTCAGTTCTTCCAACAAGAGTTCCTACTTTACTTCTAAATGGAAGTGAAGGTATTGCTGTTGGTATGGCTACAAAAATTCCTCCACATAATATTACTGAATTATTAAATGCAGTTTTATACACAATTGATAATCCAGAAGCGACTGCTGATGAATTAATGCAATTTATTCAAGGACCAGATTTCCCAACAGGTGGAACAATCTTTGGTAGACGAGGTATTATTGATGCATATAATACAGGTCGAGGAAGAGTTAGAATTAGAGCTAAACATCATATTGAAACTAGAGGTAAAAAAGAGATTATTGTTCTTGATGAATTACCTTATCAAGTGAATAAATCAAGACTAATTGAACTTATTGCGAATCTTGCAAAAGATAAACAAATTGATGGTATTTCAGAAGTTAGAGATGAATCTGATAGAGAAGGTATTAGAGTTGTAATTGAACTTAAAAAAGATGCAATGAGTGAAATTGTTTTAAACAATTTATACAAATCAACTCCAATGGAAACAACTTTTGGAATTATTCTTTTAGCTGTTTATAACAAAGAACCAAAAGTATTTACATTACCTCAATTATTAACTGTTTTCTTATCACATAGAAAAACTGTAATTATTAGAAGAACTATCTTTGATTTAGAAAAAGCAAAAGCTAGAGCTCATATTTTAGAAGGTTTAAAAATTGCTTTAGACAATATTGATGAAGTTGTAAAAATTATCAGAGCAAGTGCAAATGATCAAGAAGCAAAAGATAGTTTACAAAATAGATTTGGATTAAGTCCAATTCAATCACAAGCTATTTTAGATATGAGACTTGGAAGATTAACTGGTCTTCAAAGGGATAAATTAGAAGCTGAATATCAAGAATTAATGATTTTAATTGCTGAATTAGAATCTATTTTAAAATCTGAAGAGAAATTAAATGAAATCATTAAAGAAGAATTAACTGATATTCAAGAGAGATTTGCAAGTGATAGAAGAACTGATATTGAAGATTCTTATGACGAAATTGATATTGAAGATTTAATTCCAAATGAGCCAATGGTTGTTACAATCACTCATAATGGTTATGTAAAAAGAGTTCCAATCAAATCTTATGAAAAACAAAGACGAGGTGGAAAAGGTAAAGTTGCCGTGACTACTCACGATGATGACTTTATCGAGAAATTCTTTGTAAGTAATACTCATGATACTTTAATGTTTGTTACAAATATGGGTCAATTATATTGGTTAAAAGTTTACAAAATTCCTGAAGGAAGTAGAACTGCAAAAGGTAAAGCAGTTGTTAACTTAATCAACTTAAGACCTGATGAAAAAATTATGGAAATTATTCCAACTCCTGATTTTGATGAATCTAAATCTTTAGTATTCTTCACAAGAAATGGAATTATAAAAAGAACATCATTAAGTGAATTCTCAAACATTAGATCAAATGGTGTAAGAGCTATTGTTCTTGATGATTTAGATGAAATTGTAACAGCAAAAATTGCAGATGTTGAAACTCAATATTTAATGATTTTTACAAGTATGGGACAATGTATTAGATTCGAAATTGAAAAAACAAGAGATCAAGGAAGAAGTACAAGAGGAGTTAGAGGTATCAAGTTTAAACATGATATTGACTTCGTTGTAGATGCTGATGTTGTAAGTAATGAAGAACAAGAACTTTTAACTGTATCTGAAAAAGGTATTGGAAAAAGAACAACTGTTGAAGAGTATAGACTTACAAATAGAGCAGGTTCTGGTGTTATTTCAATGAAACTATCTCCAAAAACTGGTAATGTTGTAGGAGAAGTTTTAGTTGATGATACACAAGATTTAATGTTATTAACTTCAATTGGAAAAATGATTAGAGTTGATATGCAATCAATTAGAAAAGCTGGAAGAAATACAGCTGGTGTAATAATTGTAAATGTAGATAAAAATGATAAAGTTGTATCAATTGCAAAATGTCCAAAAGAGGATGAAGAGATAGAACTAGATGAAAATGGAAATATTATTAGATATACAGAAGATGGTGAAATCTTAGAATCAATTATAATTGATCATGAATCAAATAAAACACCAACTTTATTAGATGTAATAGATTTAGAAGATGATAATTTAGAAAAAGGTGAGGAAGAATAGAAAGATGAGAAAGTTTAATGTTGCAGTTGTTGGAGCTACTGGTGCAGTTGGGGAAGAATTATTTAGAGTTTTAGAAGAGTATGATTTTCCTATTAATAAATTAATACCGTTAGCTAGTTCAAGAAGTGCTGGTTCAAAAGTTGAATATAAAAATAAAGAGATTACAGTTTTAGAATTAACTGAAACTTGTTTTGAAGAAAATGATGTTGAAATTGCATTTTTTAGTGCAGGTGGAAGCGTTTCTGAAAAATTTGCAAAATTTGCAGTAGAAGCTGGAGCTGTTGTAATTGATAATACAAGTCATTTTAGAATGGATCCAAAAGTTCCTTTAGTTGTACCTGAAGTAAATCCAGAAGATATTAAATTATGGAGAGAATCAGGAATCATTGCAAATCCAAATTGTTCAACAATTCAAATGGTTTTATCATTAAAACCACTTGATGAATTATATGGAATTAAAAGAGTTGATGTTTCAACTTATCAAGCAGTTTCTGGTGCGGGAAAAACTGGTATGGAAGAACTTGTAAAACAAATGCAAGCATTTTTCTCATTTACACTTGATGAAGCTGAAATAAAAGCTTTCCCTCATCAAATTGCTTTAAATGTAATTCCTCAAATTGACGTTGCTACGGATAATGGATTTACTAAAGAAGAAATGAAAATGGTAAAAGAGACTCAAAAAATTATGCACAAAGAGATGCAAATTGCTGCAACTTGTGTAAGAGTTCCTGTTTTAAGATCTCATAGTGAATCATTAACAGTTACATTTGGAAATGATGTAGATGTTGATTTAGATAAAGTAAGAGAAGTATTAAATAACTTTGAAAATGTAGAAGTTATTGATGATTTAGCAAATAAAAAATATCCAATGCCAATTATCTCAACAGATACAGATATTACGTATGTTGGAAGAATTAGAAAAGATATCTATGCTCCAAATATAATTCATTATTTTAATGTTGCTGATCAAGTAAGGGTTGGTGCTGCTACAAATGCAGTAAGAATTGCTCTTAAATGGGTTGCTTTGGAGAATGAAATTTAATGCTTGAAAAGTTTTTTGAAAATGCAATGTGGCAAACAAGACTATTTGTTTTGTTTGCTGTAGTATTTGGATTACTTGGTTCAATAACACTTTTTATAGTAGCTTCAATGGATATTTTTGAAGTTTTAAAATATACAACAAATGTATATTATAATGGATTACATCCTGAAAAATTCCATGAAGAAATTGTAAGTAAAATTATAGGTGCAGTGGATTTATATTTAATTGCTGTAGTTATGCTAATTTTTTCATTTGGTATTTATGAGTTATTTATTTCTAAAATAGATGCCGCTTGTAACGAAGACAATGAAAATTGTAGTACGATTTTGGCTATTCACTCTTTAGATCAATTAAAAGATAAAATAGCAAAAGTTATAATAATGGTTTTAGTTGTAAATTATTTTCAAAGAGTTTTACATACTACATATCAAACACCGTTAGAATTATTATATTTTGCACTAGCAATTACAGCTTTAGCTGTAGGACTTTACTTTTTAGGTAAAGTTGGAAAACATTAAGTTTTTGCTACTTTTTTAAAAGTAGATAAATAACTGGTCCCTTAAAATAGGGACTATTTTAAGGATAAAAATGTCAAAAATTTTTGTAGATGCATGTTTTAGAAAACCAACTCCATATACGCCAGTTTGGATGATGAGACAAGCAGGAAGATACCTTCCTGAATATATGAAAGTAAGAGCACAAGCTGGAAACTTTTTAAATCTTTGTCATAATCCAGAACTTGCTGCTGAGGTTACTATTCAACCACTTGATATTGTAGGTGTTGATGCTGCAATTTTATTTTCAGATATTTTAGTAGTTCCAAATGAAATGGGAATGCACCTTGATTTTATCAAAGGTGAAGGTCCAATTTTTAAAGATCCAATTGTAAATGAAGCTGATGTTGATGCACTTTTAGGTGGAGAAGCTGCTGCTGATAAATTAACTTATGTTTATGAAACAATTAAAATTTTAAAACAAAGATTACCAGAAGATAAAGCACTTATTGGATTTACGGGAGCTCCTTGGACGCTAGCCACTTATATGATTGAAGGGCAGGGGACAAAAACATATAATTTTTGTAAAAAGATGATGTATTCAAATCCTGAACTTTTACACAAGATATTAAAAAAAGTAACTGAAGTTGTAAAATTCTATATGGAAAAACAGATTCAATCAGGTATTGATGTTGTTCAAATCTTTGATTCTTGGGCATCTGCAATTGAGCCTGCTATGTATGATGAATTCTCATGGAAATATATGGTTGAAATTTCAGAGTATTTAAAAGAAAAATATCCACATATTCCAGTAATTATGTTTCCAAAAGGAATTCCAGCATTCTTAGATAAAGTTTATGGAAACTTTGATGTGTTTGGTGTTGATTGGGGAACTCCTATGGCACTTGCTAAAGAGAAATTAGGAAGTAAATATGTACTTCAAGGAAATATGGAACCATGTAGATTATATTCAAAAGAGAAAACAACAAAATGTGTTGAAGCTTTACAAAATATAATGCAAGGTGAGGGACATATCTTTAATCTTGGACATGGAATATTACCAGATGTTCCAGTTGAAAATGCAATTCACTTTGTAAAAGAGTGTCAAAGAGTAAGTAAAAAATAATCTAACTAAAATAAGTGAGAATTTTCTCACTTATACTATCAGAAAGAAAAAATCATGTCATATTCAAATTCTATTATTTTTGGACCAATTCCTTCTAGAAGATTTGGTATATCTTTAGGTATTGATTTATCTCCTTCAAAAAAACAATGTAATTTCGATTGTTTATATTGTGAATTAGAAGGCGCTAAAACAGTTGATAAAATGGATGAATATCCAAGTGTTGAAAATATTATTAATGAGATTAAAAATAGTTTTGAAACACATCCTAAAATAGATGTTATAACACTAACTGCAAATGGTGAACCTACTTTATATCCCAAATTAGATGAATTGATAAATGAAATAAATAAAATCAAAGCAAATACAAAAACTCTGATTTTATCAAATGGAAGTACCATATATAAAAAAGAGATTTACGATGCACTTTTAAAAATTGATATTGTAAAACTATCACTTGATTGTATAAGTGAGAAATGTTTCAAAAAACTTGATAGAGTAAATAGTAGTGTTGAAACACAAAAAATTGTTCCAGCGATGATAGATTTTTCAAAACAAACAAAAAATGATTTAGTATTAGAGATTTTATTTGTAAAAGATTTAAATGACAAAATAGAAGAGATAGAGTTGCTTAATAAAGCGATAAATCAAATTAAGCCTAAACGAGTAGATATAGGAACAATCGACAGACCACCAGCTTATGAGGTGAAACCTGTAACTTATGAATTTTTAGAAAATGTTGCTAGTGAGTTTAAAAATATTAATGTAAATATTGTTTATAAAAATAGACCAAAATCTATGCAAACATACTCAGAATATGAAATAATTAAAATGCTAAAAAGAAGACCATTAACCGCTGAAGATATAGAAAATATGTTTGATGAACAATCAAAAATGATTTTAAATAACTTAGTTAAAAGCGAGATAATAACTATTGTAAATAGCAGTGGAGTTGAATTTTATAAAAATTTACAGAAATAGTTTTTCTGCCTTGACATTAAAGCATTTTTTTACTATAATTCCAACCCATTAAAGATGAAGTCAAAATCCGGCATAGCTCAGCGGTAGAGTAGATGACTGTTAATCATTTGGTCCCAGGTTCGAAT
>JBBRXF010000013.1:0-34939 GCA_038248665.1 Campylobacterales bacterium
AGGTATATCCATACCACTTGTTGAAATATAACCTTGAGCATATAATTTTTTATATTTATCATTTAAAACAGCTCTAACTATATTTTTTCCAAATTTACTACAAAGCTTATTAATGTCACTATTATTTGTTGTTGATAAATAATTTGAAATAATCGCATATACTTTTTGCTGACTTTTTTGATTTGTCTGCCAAAACATATTTGAAGAATACTCAGATGGTTCAAACTCTACAATATCATCCATATCAACAGCATTTATTCTATTTTTTGCATCTTCATATTCTAAGTTTTGAAGTAATGTATAAAGTCGATTTCGCCCATGTTTCCAATCGCGAAGCGTTCGTTCTGGAATATCAAGGAGTTTGCTCATTTGTTGTTGTGTCATTTTTTACTCAAATATTTTTCTTATAATTATAGGCGATAATCGCCTATAATGTCAAGATGGTTATTTGAATTAGGTCTATGTAAATAGATTTAATAACATCTCAGTTAATTTTATTTTTAAATAAGAATAGATAATTCTTTTTAAACCTTTTATTAAAAAGCTTGAATATATTTTTATATCCAACTTTTGTATTTTTTCTCTATCCATTTTAATTCCTTATTAATTTTAAATTAATAATTAGCTAATTATCAGGAAACATATACCTATGAATAAGTTTCCTTGTTTGTACAAATGGCATTATAAATTATGTTTTTACTTAAGAAAAGATATTCATAAACAAGATATAAATAAAAGGGATTATGAGAAAGTAGATTTATAAGGGTAATTATTAAATAAATTTGTTTTTACTCCATGTAAAAAACATCTATATTGTTCTTCGTCAATTAATTCTTTTGCTTGTTTATAATATGCATCAAAAGCATAAAACTCTTCAGTAGAAATCTTTTTTGTTTCCTTCCAATACTTTGTAATTTCATCAGTAATATATTTTTCAGATAGTCCTACGACTTTACAATCATAAATAAATAGTAAATCAACCATTTTCCCCTCTAAAGTTTTTGGGCTTTTATGTTTAAAGATTTCGCATTCTTCTATACTACACATAAATGCTGTTATATTCTCATCTAATTCCTCAAACGGTGATTTAATATAAGAAGGATCGCTATCAAATTTATCTTTAATAGCTTTTATTGTTTCCTCTATATCTCCTAAAGGCTTTGTAAAATCTATTTCTACTAATACTTTTTTTGATATTTCACCTTGTTTAATATAAGGTTGTACTAAATTGTATTTACGAGGTTGAATTATAGTTTTAATATCAAAAGTATGATCTTCAGTAGAATGATATATTATTTCTTCTAATTCATCTTTTGTTAGTTTTTCTTTCAGACTTTCAAAACGCATAAATCCCAGTGTATAGTCACAATAATTTTCTATTTCATTATATCTTTCTTCTTCAAGGGATTCCCATACTGTTGATAAAGGAACTATTGATATTGGAGAAAAGTCATCATCAAGTAAATGTGATACCCAACCAAGATATTTCCATTTATTAATTTTTTCTAGATATTCAGAATCTTTTTCAATACTTCTGATTTCACATGCTAAACAAAAAATATATGGTTTTTCATACTTACTTAATTTGCTAAGTTCATTTTCAAAAGAAATATATATTTCACTATCTCTATTAACTAATCCTGTAGAAATAATTTCTTGTAGTTTTAATTGTTGCATTTTTGACGGTCTTGCCATTTTAACCTCTTAATTAAAATTTTACCTTATCATTTATTTTAACAAAACTTTTTGATAATGTTACTATTTATATTTATTAATTTTCTTTTCTATTTTTATAATATCACAAACATCTAAAGGTGTTCGATTCTCTCACTTTGTGTGGACAAAGTAAGCAAAACCACCAACGGCTTCGAAGCCCTTCGGGTTCCTTCACTTATTGTTTTATCTTTTCTGTCTTGTCTGTGTTTACACTCTCTTTGAGAAAACTCATAAATAAATGTGCATTTAGCACATTTATTTACTCAAACAGTTGCAAGCCTTTTTCGAAAAGAGAAAATAAACGCTCAGCTTCTGTAGATGTTGGAATATGGGATAAGGACTTTTTCATTTTTGATTTTCTTTATTCATTGTTTCTACTAAACTTAATTTAAAAAAGATAGTTTGAACTGCAGGGATTTCCAGACTTTGTTGAAGCCGGAAGTTTTAGAATAATTTTCGGAAAAGCCTGAGGACTGTTTGAGGAGACAAAAGTGCTAAATGCACTTTTTCGACGAGTTCCGCAAGGCAGAAAACTTATTCTAAAACTGTAGGGTAGCTTTGCCTTCAACAATTTGTCTGGTTGCTTTTTGTCTTACTTTTTACAACTAAAAAGTAAGAGAAAGCGAAAACTTTCAAGTTTTCAAGAGAAACTATTTCATAACATTAAAAACAATCATCTAAGTAAAAGGTTATTTTGTTAAATCTATTATTTGCAATTTTAATTTTGGAATATGAACTCTTAAAACTATTTCCAATATCTCATCATCTACACTATCGTAATCATGAGCTATAAAATTTCTAACAGCATTTATACCTTTTAAATCATTTTTATCAATTTTACTTAAAAGTTCAAACTCATTTTCATCTTTTAGTTTATTAAATTGTTCAGCAATAGAAATTATCTGCATTCTTATAGCTGGTTTTAAAATTCTATCTTCTAAAGCCAACATAATTTTTCCATCTTTTTGTTCAATGAAAAATTCTATATCTTCTATTTTTAATAAAATTGATTGTAATCTATTTTTCATATTAAAATCTGTTCTTTTTTTAGAGATTCTTGAATAAGAATATTTTTAGTATTAGAAGGAATCAAATCAACTTTTGTATGAAATTTTTTCTCAAGTTCAGTTTTAATTTCTTCAATTTTTGCAAGTTTAGCAAAAGCATCATCTTTATAAAATTTATCATGGTCAATTATGTAGGTTAAATCTATATCACTAAATCTATCTTGTGTACCTCTAGCGTATGAACCAAATAGACTAGCTATTTGAAAACCAGTGTTTTGATATTTTTCATTTAATAATGTTAAGTTTTTTAATATTTCATTTTTTGTATTCATGTAAAAATTATATTCTAAATGTGATTTGAAGTCAAATAAGTAGAATCTATCATAAAAATAAACTAATTTATCGATTTTGGAATTATGTGAATAAAAACTCGAAGTAAATATTGAGGGTGCAAAAAACACCCTCAGATAGAATTATTGTCTTTGTTTCGTTTGATGAGCTAAAAACTCTTCTTTGCTGATATTTCCATCTTTGTTAGTATCAATCTCTGAAAATGGTGGTTGATTCCCAATATTTTTCATCATCTTACCTTCAGATGCTTTTTCTTCCATTCTTTTTTCACGAGCTTCGTCCATCTCTTTGGCACTAATTACTCCATCTTTATTTAAATCAAAATCTTCAAAGTTTGGCATATTGAACCCTTGTCCCATACCTTGCCCCATTCCTCTATTACTTTGATTATTTTGCATCTGTTTATTTTGACCTTTTAATAACTCTATTTCAGTCAATTTCCCATCTTTATTTGTATCGAACATAGCAAATTCACCTGCATTTCCTGCATTTCGCATGGGCATTCCAGCAGATTCTTTTTGCGCCATTCTTTTTTCTTGTATTTCTTTAAACTCTTTTTCACTTACAAATCCATCTTTATTTGTATCGTAAGATGAAAACTCTATTGGACCTCTATTTGGTAATTCTTGTGCAACAACGGCACTCGTTAAAGCCGATAAAGAACCAGCAACTACTAAACCTAACTTGATTACTTTTACTATATTTTTCATAATCTTGTCCTCCTTATTTTGGTGTAATATTGTACTCTTTATTTAATTAATTTTTTTTTCTACTATAATTGCGCATCAAATAATAGGATATTTTATAATGGAATTTGGACTTGATATATTTTTAATTCTTTTTAGTGTTGCTTTTGTAGCAGGACTAATTGATACAATTGCTGGTGGTGGTGGATTATTAACAATCCCAGCTCTTTTATATGTGGGAATACCACCAGCTGCAGCACTGGCAACTAACAAACTTCAAGGAACTTTTGGTTCATTCACAGCAGCTACTTATTTTATTAGAAAAAAAATGGTTAATATAAGAGAAATGAAGTTAATGATTATGATTACATTTATTGGAGCAGTTTTAGGTGGATTTGCTCTTTTACAAATTGATGCTTCAATTTTAAAACATGTTATTCCAGTTTTGCTTATATTAATTGGTTTTTATTTTCTATTTTCTCCTAATATTGGCTCAATGGATAAAGAGAAACGTATTTCAGTTATATTGTTTAGTTTTACTTTAGCTTTTGGGGTTGGTTTTTATGATGGTTTTTTTGGTCCAGCAACTGGTTCATTTTTTGCCATTGGATTTATTGCACTGTTGGGATTTAATCTAACAAAAGCAACTGCCCATGCAAAAGTATTGAATTTTGCAAGTAATATCTCTTCACTTTGTTTTTTTATGTTTTTTGGAAAAATTTACTGGAGTATTGGTTTATGTATGGGAGTTGGACAAATGTGTGGTGCTTTAATTGGTGCAAAACTAGTTCTTAAAAATGGGCCTAAAATTATTAGACCAATTATTGTGATTATTAGTTTTGCAATATCAATTAAACTATTTTTATCATAAGAAAATCTACTCTTTAATAATACTTTTTGTGTCAAGCACTTTTGAGAAAATAGTCCCAAGTGCTGACATAAAAGAGTTATGAACTTCACTTGCATTTACTATTTTATCTAAAAAGACTAAATCTTTTGTAGTACAAGCATCATGGGCAAGAATACAATCAAACCCTAAATCAAAAGCTGCTCTTGTAGTTGAATCTATACACATGTGACTCATCATTCCACAGATTACTAACTCTTTTATATTTTGTTTTTCTAGTTCACTCTCTAGATTTGTTTCTAAAAAACTATTTGGAAAATTCTTTTCTATTATGATTTCATTTTCAATGGGTTTTACATTTTCATGAATTTGAACACCTTTTGTATTTGGTAAAAAATATGTTGCACCTTTTCGCAGATTTATATGTTGTACATGAAATACTGGCATCTTATTTTTTCTAAAATGTTCCAACAACTCTTTTGCTTTTAGGCTTGCTTCCATGGGATTTACCAACTCACAATTTCCACCTTGGAAATAATCGTTTTGAATGTCTATAATTATTAATGCTTTACTCATATTTTATCCTTGTAAAAAATCTCTTATATTTTGTGCTACTTTTTTTATAAGTCTATTTCTTGATTCACTTGAACCCCAACCTATGTGTGGAGTTAAAAGTAGTCTATCTTTATTTTTAACTTTTAATAATGAATTTGAACTCTCAATTGGTTCTTTTGAAACAACATCAATACCACAATAAATCTCTTTTTCATCTATAATTTTGGCTAAATCATCTTCATTTATAATTCCACCACGACCTAGATTTAATAAAATTGCACCCTCTTTTATATTTTTCATATTTTCATATGTCAATAAATTTCTTGTATCATTATTTAGTGGGCAATGAATACTTATGATGTCTGAGGTTTGTAATAACTCGTCAAGTTCAACTCTGTTGTAATTTGAATTAGAATTTCTTCCACTTGTAGAATAATAAACAACTTCACAATCAAAAGCTTGAGCTTTTTTTGCTAAATTTTCTCCAATATTTCCAAAACCAATAACTCCAACTCTTTTATTATCTAACTCAAAAAATATTTCATCTATATGAGTAAATGCTGGTGATTTTTCCCACTCTCCATTATCAACATAAGTTTTATAATAATTTAGTTTTTGAACAAAATAAAATATCATCGCAAAAGCAACTTGAACCACACTAGAAGTAGAATAGTCAGCCACATTTTTTACTACAATATTTTTAGTTTTTGCATACTCTAAATCTACATTATCAGTTCCTGTTGCAGTGATACATATAAGTTTTATAGCTGAATCATCCATTTGCTCTTTTCTTAAAACAACTTTATTTGTAATTACAATATCTGCATCTTTTACTCTATCTTTTGTCTCATTTGCACTTGTTTTATCATAAGAAATCAACTCTCCAAACTCTTTAAAAATATCTATATTTATATCTGATCCTAGAGTTGCTCTATCTAAAATAACTATTTTCATTTTATTCCTTTTCTTTTATTAATTAATATTATTCCAATTATTATAGTAATAATTCCTATGATTTCACTAAATTCTATTTTATCTCCCAATAAAAAATATGAAACAATAGCTGCACTTACTGGTACTAAATAAAAAATAGAAGAGACTTTTGAAACTTCACCATTTTTTATCATAATATATAAAAGTGACAAAGCACCTATACTAACTCCTATTGCCATATAAAGTAAAGCAATAATAAACTCACCATTCAAATTTATATGAATATCTTCAAAAAATAAAAATGGTAAAACTAAAATCGTCGAACTCAAAGTCTGTATTGCACCACCTGAGTAAAGATTCATATGTGAGCAATACTTCTTTTGATACAAACTTCCAAAACTAAGTCCCAATAAAGCAACAACAGACCAAAAAACACCTTCGATAGAATCAAAGGAATTTTCTAATCTTGAAATTACTACAAAAGATACTCCTATAAATCCTATAATTAAACCTAACCATACTCTTTTATTTATCTCTTCACTCAAAAGTTTCAGTGCGAGAAAAGTCACTATTATGGGTTGTAGTGCTATTATTAATGCATTTAAAGCACCTGATACTCCATAACTTATTGACAAAAAAACACCAATTGAAAATGTTCCAACAGTCAAACTTCCAGCAAGAGCAATTTGAAAGAACTCTTTTTTGCTCTTAGGAAATGGTACTTTTAAAACATATGCAATAATTAACAAAATCCAAAAGGCAATAAAAAATCTAATACCTAAAAATGCCATAGGTGAGCTATTTTGTAAACCATACTGTGTGAAAATAAAACCACTTCCATATAAAAATATAAAACCAAAAGGCAATATTGATTTTTTGATATATAAACTCATAGGATTTTACTTTGAATATATCTATACTCTTGAGTTAATCCTTCAAATCCCCAAGAATCTGCTTCAACTTCATCAATAACAATATAACTTGCAGGATTTACCTCTTCTAATAATTCATTAAAATCTTTATAAGTTTTTTCTATATAGTTTGCTTTTTGCTCTTTTGTATTTGTACCTTTTGTGATTTTTATATTCAAATAAAAAGTAACACAAGTTTTTCCACCTATATTCCAACTTTTTTGAGAAACAAACTCAACTAATACAGAAGTTACTTCTGCTTTTTTATTTAAAATATTTGTTGTATTTTTCAACACAATAGCAACAACTTTTTCTCTTACTTCATCGCTCTCTTTTGCATTTAGTTTTACATTTATATAAGGCATTTCAAATCCTTTAATTTTATTGACTATTTAGTCAAGTAAAACTATAGCAAAATCTTGACTGATTAGTCAAGATTTAAAAAAGAAAATTGATTTTATTTAAGTGAGTTTAAAAATAGTTCTAATTGAGAGATACAAATTTGGAAATAGTTACCATCTTGAGATTTTTTTGCAGTTCCTAAACATCCTTCTAGTGAAGCTACCACAAACATTGATAAAGCTTTTGTATCATTGTGTTTTATTTCACCTTTTTTTATGGCTTTTATTAAAACCTCTTCAATAATATTTTCAAATCTAAGATATACTTTTTCTAAAGCAATTTTAAAATCTTCATCAATTGGTGATAACTCTTGCATAAGATTATTTAGTTTGCAGCCACAAGTAAAATCAAAATTATTTCTATTTTTGATTAGTTTCATCAATTCATCACAAATATTCTCTTCATATTTTAATAAAACAGAATATTTATCTTCAATATAAGAATTAACTTTTTCATTTACGACAGCTAATCCCAACTCTTTTTTAGACTTAAAATAGTGATACATTGAGCCTTTATTCATAGAAGCTTGTTTTAGTATTTTATCAATAGAGGTTGCTGTATATCCATTGTGATAGATTTCATCAAAGGCAACATCTAATAATTTATCTCGCGAACTAATCATATTTATTCTTTCTTTTATTTCAAAATAACTTTTACATCATCCAAACTTTTTAAATCAGAAAACTTATTTATTAGAGTTGCTAATTGTACAACTTCACTATTTTTCATTCTAATACATCCAGCTGATTCATTTGTTCCTATTGTTTTTTCATTTAAAGTACCATGTATTCTAAAAGTGCTTTTTCCATCAACTTCATGGGTAAGATTTATTTTTGCTGCACCCATATAGTTGTATTTATCTCCAGGAAGAACCACCGGAGGAAGATTTATTCCTTTTTTTCTAAAGCTTTTAATTGTGTCAGCAGTTGGATACCAAATAGGATTTAGTGAAATCTTTGAAACTTTTCCAACACCAAAAGGTTTTTCAATATTATCTTTTCCCGTTGATACTCTAAATGCTTTTATCTCTTTAATTTCATCATTTATTTTTGCTTTTAAACTCATTTTGTTTGTTACTGAATCAACTTCAATTAAAAGTTGCTCATATTGAGATACATCAGATAAAAAATCTGAAGAATTCTCTTTTTTTATCTCTTTTACTTCAACAACTTTTTTTACTTGTGGTTTCTCAATTTTTTCTACTTTATTGATTTTTTCTACTTCTTCTTTTTTTTCAGTTTTTTCATAATTTATAACTCTTTGAACATTTTGAATAGTGTCACTAAGTTTTGGTATATTTTTCTCAACAATTGGCTCAATTGGTTTTTGAATTTTTGGAGCTTCTACTTTTTCAATCTTCTCAACTTTTTGCACTTCTTCACTTGGGGCAGTTGTCTTTTCTATTGGTTTTTGAATTTTAGCAGGTACTGTTTTTGCTTGTTTTTCTTCATCTGCTTTGTCAAACTCTTCCATACTTATTTGTCTTAACTCTTCAATATATTTCAATTCATCTTTAGTATAAACAATTGGTTTTTTAACTCTTTTAGCTGGTTCTTCTGCTAACTTTTGTCCCTCATGAAAAGGGTATGAATCCACAAATTTTAAATCTTCTACGTTTGGATTAGTTGATACTATCTCCAATTCAGGTTTTGTAGATGCATATATAAATGTACTCGTACCGAATATTAATAATAAAGGTAAAACTTTTTTAATCATTGTTCTAAATTATTCCTCATTTCCATAATGCTACTATTTTACCTTTTAATTCTTATAAATTTGTAAAATAATTTAAAATATTCCCTTTAAAATCAAAAATATTATGTTATAAAATAATAAATATGCTAAACTTCCAAATTAATTTACATCCGTTATTATAAGGAATTTTAATGTTATCAAGTGACAATTTTATAAATTTAGGTACTAAATTTCAAACAACTTGCAAACCAATGTCTAGAATATTTATTTTACTTACAATCCCAACTGCTTTATTTGCAATTATAGTTTTATGCTATCTTGGACAACTTCCATTAAAAGTGGAAATTCATAGTGTTATTTTAATAGGATTTATCTATTTTATTTATCTGTTTTTTGTAAAACATAATGCATATCATGTTTCATGCAAATTTAAAACTCAACATGAAAGTATGTTTTTTTCTTTAAAAGATTATGTTGATAATAATTTATTAACTATTGATAATATAACAAAAGCAAATGGAAGTGTTGATGATTTTTTAAAAGATTATACAAGTAATCTAAGAAACACAAATTTTTCATCAATTGCCTCAGGAATTTTCCCAACACTTGGTATTTTAGGAACTTTTATATCAATTGCTCTTAGTATGCCTGATTTTTCATCTGGAACTACAGATGCTTTAGAAAAAGAGATTTCATTACTTTTAGGTGGTGTTGGAACTGCTTTTTATGTTTCTATTTATGGTATTTTCTTATCAATTTGGTGGACTTTTTTTGAAAAAATAGGAATGAGTAGATTTGAACATGATACTTTTTTAATCAAAGAAGAGACAAAATCATTTTTTTGGACAAGAATTGATATTGAATCAATTCACATAAAAAGTAATCTTGATAACTTCTCTAAAATGTCAGAAGTATTTGAAAAATTAACTTCAAGTGATTTAATGGATAATATAACTGTTTTAATAGAAAAAAGAGTTGCTTTACTTGATGATATTTTGAAAAAAGAAGTTTTATTATCTGCAAAAATTGATGATAATATTGATAATAACGAAAAACTATCAATCATGTTAAAAGATATGACTTTAAATATGAGTACGACAATTAGAAGTTTTGAACAACAAAAAGATTCTTATGTATTAAGTGCTCAATTACTAAATAATAGTATTGAAAAACTAAATGGACATATGGACAATTTAAGTTCAGATAATCTAAAAGCAATTTATTCAAATATTATAAAAAGTATTGAAACTATGAAAAGTGATATGGAAAAAATTGAGTGGAAATTTAAACAAGGCCTTGATGAATATGACGCTAAGTTTACAGATAAATTACAAAATTCACTTGAATCAATTGATCAACAAACAGTAAAAATTATAGAAGATTTAACAGAATTTAAAGAACTATCAAAGTAGCCATAAATGTACAATAATGAACAAAAAAATGATGAAAACTTCTGGATTTCTTATGCAGATTTAATGGCTGGATTGCTTTTTGTATTTATATTAGTACTTGGTGCTATTGTAATAAAATATATCTACACACAAAGTAATTTAGAAAAAGAGAAATATGCTTTAAATCAAAGTCAAGAAGAGTTAATAAGTAAGACTGAAGTATTAAATAAATTAAACTCTTTAATAAAAAATCTTGAAAATGAGAAAACAGAATTATCAAATCAGTTGTCAAAATCAAATGAGACTATTAATCTAAATAATGAAGAACTTCAAAAACTAAAAGATGTTTTATTAGGTTATGAATTAAAAGATAAAGATCAAACAACTGAACTTGAAAATAGACAAAATCAGCTAACTCTAAAAGATAGTGAATTAACTGTTTTAGTAAATAAACTTTTAGAGCAAGAAAAAGCTCACCAAAAAACTGTTGAAGAGTTTGATATTACAAAAGCTAAAATCAAAAGTTTAACTGGAATCAAACTAAATGTTATTACAAAATTAAAAGAAAAATTAGGAAAATCTATAAATATAGATGAAAAAAGTGGAGCTATAAAATTCTCTTCAAATATTTTATTTGACCAAGCTGCATATAAATTAAAAGAGGACTCAAAAAAAGAGTTAGATGGTATCTTAAAAAAATATATTTCTACACTTCTTGAAGATAAAGAGATTAGAAAATATATTTATGGAATCACTATTGAAGGACATACAAATAGTGATGGTACATATTTAAGTAACTTACAGCTTTCTCAACAAAGAGCCTTAGAAGTTATGCAGTTTTTATATGAAACAAGTGGAATTGATAAAAACTTATTAAATAAATATGTAAGTTCAAGTGGAAAATCATCTTCTGATTTAATCTATAATAAAGATGGTTCTGAGGATAAAGATAACTCAAGAAGAATTGAGATTAAATTTATTATCAAAAATGATGAAGCAGTAAAAGAGCTTCAAAACTATTTAGGAACAAAAGAGTAATGGAAGTATCAAAAGAATCACTTTATGAACCTAAAAAACTTGAAGCTCTAAGAGCTGATGTAAAGGAAAAACTAAAGAAGAAAAGTAGATTTTCTTTCTTTAGGAAGATTAAGAAATTCTTTTTTGGTATAATAAAATAATTTCAATGTAGGAGATACTCATCTATAATTTACTTTTCTTGATTTTATTCACATCTTTACTCCAAGCTCAATCCTTAGCAACTTTCCCAAAAAATATAAATGAAATGATACTTGTAAAACAAAGTGTAATTCCTGGAAAAGATATAATCTTACCAAAAGAGACTCCTCTTTTTTTACAAGAAACAGTAAAAATGTACAACTGGATAAATAATGGTGAAGGAACTAAATTAAATATTTTTGTTCCTAAAGAAAAAATAGAACAATATAAAAATCATGGACCTTATACAGATGGAATAACAGCTGTGGCTATTTATGAAGACCAAGATATAGTATTTGTTACAGAACATATTCAAGGTGAGGCTATTTACGGAACTTATGATAGATTGGGAAATGATATTAGTACAACTCATCCAACTTTTGAAATAAAAAAATGTTATCAATGCCATGAAGGTTATTCTGATATTTGTAAAAATGGAACTTGTGCAACTCCAATTATTGATATTTTTAAATAAATCATGAATCTAACTATAAAAAATAAAATATTTTTATCCCACCTGATTCTAATATTTCTTTTACTTGTTGGTTTATCATATAGACAATATGTTAATCAAATTGATAACTACATAAACTATGTTAGCTCTTTTCATAAATCAGCATCTTACTCTATTGTAAATACTTTTTCTCTATCTATTTCTGGAAATAATTACGCAAATGTTCAATTGCCAATGTTTATAAATGAACTTCAAAGAAATAGCAAATTATTATATTTAAGAGCTGAAGGAATAAGTGATTCATCTTTGCTAGAATTTAGAGTAAATTATGATAGAGACTTAAAAGAAATTTGGCGAGATATTTATCCAAAAGATTATGAAGAACAAATAAATAAAAAAATAGAAGCTCTCTCATTAAAATTAAATAGTTCAGATGAAGATAAAATAAAAATTGACTTTTTGATAAAACGTTCTGAAGATGCATTAAATGAATATAAAAGAAACTTACTTTTAAATACTCAATATTCAAATAAACATAATGCCTATTTAAATCATGAAGATACATTTGTCGACTTAAAAAATAAAATACTACTTTTAAATATAAAAACCGATAATAAAAATGGTGGGAATCTAAAAATGTTATTTGATATATCTGAAATATCAACTATTCAAAATAATATTATTCATAATATTTTAATTGAATTTGCAATTTCACTTATTTTTTCCATATTTGTACTTAATATACTTTCAAATAGAATTATTAATCCACTAAATCAATTATCATCTTTTATATCAAATGATTTATCAAAACTAAAAATAGATGAAATTCCAGCAATAAATCGCTCAGATGAAATCGGAGTTTTAGCTAAAACATTTGCTAAACTTCTAGGACATATTAATATATATGTAGAAAAACTTGAACATATAAATAAAATTGATCCTTTGACTGGAATTTATAATAGAAGAGCATTTAATGAACTTTCCATAGAGCTATTAAATTTAAGTAAAGGTAAATTTACAGCTATTCTTTATTTAGATATTGATAATTTTAAAAAATATAATGATTTTTATGGACATAATAGGGGTGATAGTACCCTTAAAAAAGTTGCAAAAACAATTAATAATACTCTACAGAAAAAAGATGATAAATCTTATAGATTAGGTGGGGAAGAGTTTTGTGCGTTTATTGTCGTTAATAATCAAGAAGAGATGATAGAGATTTCAAATAAAATTCTAAAAAATATTAGAAAATTAAATATAGAACACCTAGAAAATGATAATAAGGAAATTATTACCATTTCTATTGGTGCTTATTTAAATACTTCAAATAAAACTATTAGTGAGATGCTTCAATATGCTGATAAAGCTCTGTATAAAGCAAAACAAAATGGAAGAGATAGATTAGAAATTTTTAATTCATAAAAAGTTGCTCTATCTAAAATTACTATTTTCATATTTTTTCCTAATTTCTTCTTTGTCCAGGTTTTGGAGCAGTTACCTCTTTTTGTAAATCAATACTTAAATTATTATAAAAAAGTTCTCCATAATTTGTTTCTCTATTAATAGTTTCATAGGCTTGTTTAATATCATTATTATATTTTAAAGCATCTTGTAAAATTTTAATAATTTTTACAGATTCTAAAAAATTCACATGAGATGGAGCTTCAATTGGTGAAGAGTAATATTTATGCATTCTTTCAACTAAAGATTTATTTCTTATTTCTATAAAAACTGATTCAATAGGTGATTTAAAGAAAAGTACTTTTTGTTTTACATTTATAGAGATGTATGTTGTTTCCATTCCATAAATTTTTCTTGAATATGAATCAAATAAAAAAAGTTTTTTATTATAGTTGTTATTAAAAAGTTCATAAATTAATTCTAAGATTTTTATCTTCTCTTCTTTTGTATAAAAGTTTCCAATAATTGCAAAACAAAAAGATAAAATTGATTTTATTGAGTACCATTCAGTTGTATCATAATCATATTTTAGCATCTGATTTATTCTGGCTTGTTTTAATTCTTCAATATCTGTACTTGTTGTTGATTTGTACACTTTTTGTACAGCAGAATCCCTATACATAGGTCCTGGAAATTGAGCTTGAATAACAAATCTTCTATTTTGTTCTTGCTCCATTATATATTTTAATCGTCCATGATAGTCTTCATCTATGATTCTTACCTCTTTTTGAGGTATTTGAGTGATTGATTTTAAAAACTCTTCACCATTACAACCCTCTTCCCAAATATAGTCTGGATACCTAAAAGTCTGACAAATTTTGTCTTTAATTTCTTTATTTGGTTCTATATCTGTAATCTTATCAATCCACGATGTAACCGTTCTTCTATCTTTATTTATTAATACTGCAAATTTAGAAATACTTAAGTTTGATCTTTTGAATATTTCTATAAATTTTTCAATTGAATTTTTATAATTCATAACAACACCTTGAATGTAATATTTACATAATTGTACTATTTTTTTACATAAAAGCAAATATAGTACATTTATTTATTTAATGATGGTAAATTGTAATTTATAATTCAAGAATCATACATCGCTACTATGTATAAATTATGTATAATTACTTACAACTTAAATTTAAAGGATGTGTATGAGCGCAGGAAAAAAATTTAGAGAAGCTTTAAAAGAAGAGTCTCCTTTACAAATCGTAGGAACTATTAATGCTTACCAAGCATTACAAGCAACAAAAGTAGGACATAAAGCAATTTACCTATCAGGTGGAGGTATTGCTAATGCTTCTTACGGTTTACCAGACTTAGGTATGACAATGATTGAAGACGTATGTATTGATGTTAGAAGAATTACTTCTATTTGTAATACTCCATTAATCGTTGATGCTGATACTGGTTGGGGACATGCATTTAATGTTGCAAGAACTGTTAAAGAATTTATTAGATCTGGTGCAGCTGGTATGCATATTGAAGATCAAGTTGCTGCAAAAAGATGTGGACACAGACCAAATAAAGAGTTAGTATCTACTGAAGAAATGTGCGACAGAATTAGAGCTGCTGTTGATGCTAAAATGGAATTAGATCCAGATTTCTACATTATTGCTAGAACTGATGCACATGCTAGCGAAGGTCAACAAGCTGCAATCGACAGAGCTAAAGCTTATGTTGAAGCTGGAGCAGACGCAATTTTTGCTGAAGCTGTTCACACTTTAAAAGAGTACAAAGAATTTACAGACCAAATGAGTGTTCCAGTATTAGCAAATATTACTGAATTTGGAGCAACTCCAATGTTCACAACTGAAGAATTAGCAAGTGTAGGTATTGATATGGTTCTTTACCCATTATCTGCATTTAGAGCAATGAATAAAGCTGCACTTGCAGTTTACCAAGAATTAAAAGACAAAGGTACTCAAGAAGGTGTTCTTGATACTATGCAAACAAGAATGGAATTATACGATATGTTAAATTACCATGCTTATGAGCAAAAAATGGATGAATTATTCTCAAAAGGTAAAGCTAAATAATTTTAGCTTTACAAAAAACAAAATTTGAATAAACAAAACTAAGGAGAAAATATGAGTACTGAAACAACTACAGCGTTTAAACCAAAAAAATCTGTTGCACTATCTGGAACTTCTGCTGGAAATACAGCTTTATGTTCAGTTGGTAAAAGTGGAAATGACTTACACTATAGAGGATATGATATTTTAGAATTTGCTGATAAAGCTGAATTTGAAGAAATTGCATATTTAATTGTACATGAAAAACTACCAAACAAAGCAGAATTAGCAGCTTATAAAGCAAAACTTAGATCATTTAGAGATATTCCTCAAGGTGTTAAAGTTGCACTTGAGCAATTACCAAAAACTTGTCATCCTATGGATGTTATGAGAACTGGTTGTTCAGTACTTGGTGCTTTAAATCAAGAAAAAGAAGAACATCCAAAAAATGAAGCTCAAGATATTATTGATAGATTAATGGGTTCATTTTCTTCTATTTTATTATACTGGTACCACTTTGCATACAACGGAAAAAGAATTGATGTTGTAACTGATGATGATACTGTTGGTGGACACTTCTTACATTTATTACATGGTGAAAAACCAAGAGAATCTTGGGTTAAAGCTATGCATGTATCTTTAATTCTTTATGCAGAACATGAATTTAATGCATCAACATTTACTTCTAGAGTAATTGCTGGTACAAATTCTGATATGTATTCTTGTATCACTGGTTCAATTGGAGCTTTAAGAGGTCCAAAACACGGTGGAGCTAATGAAGTTGCATTTAGAATTCAAGAAAGATATTCTTCAGCTGATGAAGCAGAAGCTGATATCAAAGAAAGAATGGCTAAAAAAGAGATTATTATCGGATTTGGTCACCCAGTTTATTCTATCTGTGACCCAAGAAACGTAGTAATTAAAAAAGTTGCTAAAGATTTATCTGAAGAAAATAAAAATATGTTAATGTATGATGTTGCTGAAAGAATTGAAACAATCATGTGGGATCAAAAGAAAATGTTCCCAAATCTTGACTGGTTCTCTGCTGTTTCTTATAACCAAATGGGAATTCCAACAGATATGTTTACTCCAATTTTCATTATCGCTAGAGTTACTGGATGGGGTGCACACGTAATTGAACAAAGAGAAGATGGAAAAATCATTAGACCATCAGCTACTTATACAGGACCTGAAGGTTTAAAATTTACTCTTTTAGAAGATAGAGCATAATTATTCTTTCAATAAATTTATAGAAAATTTATTTAACTTAACAGTGCTAATTTTTAGCGAAATAAAAGGATGGGAGAAATTCCATCCTTTTTTAAAATTAAAATATACGGATATAAAAAATGACAAACGAAAAATATCTTAAAGACCTTGCAGGTGTTGATGGTGTTAAGTATTATGATGTAAAATCAGCGGTTGAAGATATCACTCCTGGTTCTTTTGCAAAACTTAACTATACTTCAAGAGTATTAGCAGAAAACTTAATCAGAAAATGCCCAAGTGAAGATTTAAAAGATTCACTTATCCAATTAATTGAAAAAAGAACAGACAAAGATTTCCCTTGGTTCCCATCAAGAGTTATTTGTCACGATATTCTTGGACTTACAGCTTTCGTTGACCTTGCTGGTCTTAGAGAAGCAGTTGCACTTGGTGGGGGAGACCCTCAAAAAGTAAATCCTGTTGTTCCAACTCAATTAATCGTTGACCACTCATTAGCAGTTGAGTGTGGTGGATTTGATCCAGATGCTTTCCAAAAAAATAGAGATATTGAAGATAGAAGAAATGCAGATAGATTCCACTTTATTAACTGGACTAAAGAAGCATTTAATAATGTTGATGTTATTCCTCCAGGTAATGGAATTATGCACCAAATCAACCTTGAAAAAATGTCTCCAGTAGTTCATTTAGATGATGGTATTGCATCTCCTGATACATTAGTTGGAACTGACTCACATACTCCTCACGTTGATGCACTTGGTGTTATTGCTGTTGGTGTTGGTGGATTAGAAGCTGAAAACGTAATGCTTGGAAATCCTTCTTATATGAGAGTTCCAGAAATCATTGGTGTTAATATTGTAGGTGTTAGATCTGAAGGTATAACTGCAACTGATATTGCACTTTCTATGACTTCTTATTTAAGAGATAACAATGTTATTTCTGCATATTTAGAATTCTTTGGAACTGGAATCAAATATCTTGATTTAGGGGACAGAGCAACTATTTCTAATATGACTCCTGAATATGGTGCAAGTGCTGCGATGTTTGCTATTGATGACAAAACTATTGATTATTTAAAAATAACAGGTAGAGAAGCAAAACAAGTTAAATTAGTAGAAGCTTATGCTAAAGCAAATGGGTTATGGGCTGACTCTTTTGAACATGCAACTTATGCTAGAACTATTGAATTTGATTTATCAACAGTTACAAGAACACTAGCTGGTCCATCTCAACCTCATAAATTACTTCCTGTTTCAACTTTAGAAGCAGCAGGAATTTCTAAACATATTACAATTTCTAATGATGTTATGCCAGATGGTGCTGTTTTAATTGCAGCAATTACTTCATGTACAAATACATCAAATCCAAGAAATGTTATTGCGGCTGGGTTATTAGCTAAAAAAGCAAATGAACTAGGATTAACAAGAAAACCATGGGTTAAATCTTCATTAGCACCAGGTTCAAAAGTTGCTGAATTATATTTAAAAGAATCAGGACTATTACCAGAACTTGAAAAATTAGGATTTGGAATTGTAGGTTTTGCTTGTACTACTTGTAATGGTATGTCAGGTGCATTAGATCCAAAAATTCAACAAGCTGCTGCTGATTCAGGTATTTATACAACAGCTGTATTATCTGGAAACAGAAACTTTGATGGAAGAATTCACCCATTTATTAAAGAAGCATTCTTAGCATCACCTCCACTTGTAATTGCTTATGCACTTGCTGGAAGTATCAGATTTAATATTGAAACTGATGTTTTAGGAAAAGATAAAAATGGAAATGATATTAAGTTAAAAGATTTATGGCCATCTGATGCTGAAATTGATGCTGTTGTAAGTACTGCTGTTAAACCTGAAATGTTTGCTGCGATTTATGACCCAATGTTTGCAAGAAATGGTTTAGCTGGAATTAAAGTAGATCCATTCTATAAATGGAATACAAGATCAACATATATTAACAAACCTCCTTATTGGGAAGATGAATATATGCAAATGCCAGCTCTTAAAAATATGAGACCATTAGGTGTATTCCCTAATGATATTACAACAGACCACTTATCTCCATCAAATGCAATTTTACCAACATCTGCGTCTGGTGAATATTGTTTAAAAATGGGATTACCTGTTGAAGATTTAAACTCTTATGCAACACATAGAGGGGATCACCATACAGCTTCAAGAGCTACTTTAGCTAATCCAAAATTATTTAACGAAATGGTTAAAGATGAAAATGGAAAAGTTAAACAAGGAAGTTTGACAAAAATCATGCCAGAGGGTGTTGAATCAAGAATGTGGGAAGCTATTGAAACTTACACAACTAGAAAACAACCTTTAATTATAATCGCTGGAACAAACTATGGTCAAGGGTCTTCAAGAGACTGGGCAGCAAAAGGTGTAAGACTTGCAGGTGTTGAAGTTTTAATTGCTGAATCAATCGAAAGAATTCACAGAACTAACTTAGTTGGAATGGGTGTTTTACCATTACAATTTAAAAAAGGTGATACTAGAAATACTTATGCTATTGATGGAACAGAAACATTTGACATCGTAGGTGATATTACTCCAAGATGTGATTTAACAGTTGTTATGACAAGAGCAAATGGTGAAAAAGTTGAATTCCAAGTTATTTGTAGATTAGATACTTCTGCTGAAGTTGATGTTTACAAAAATGGTGGTATTTTACAAAAATTCGCTAAAGATGTTATTGCATCTTCAAAAAAATAAATATCTAAAGAGCTTTTGCTCTTTAGTATTTTATAAAACTATTTAAAGAAATCAAAAAGATTTTTTTAGAGAGTTTTTAAAGCAAAACTATTTTTTTAAGGAAAAAACACATGAGTAATTACAAACCACAATTCAAAGTTAAAGCTACATACATGAGAGGTGGAACTTCTAAAGGAACATTTTTTAATATAGCTGATTTGCCAAAAGAGGCTCAAGAAGATCCAAAAAAAAGAGATAAACTACTTCAAAGAATCGTAGGAAGTCCTGATGTTTATAAACAACAAATGGATGGAATGGGGGGAGCTACTTCTTCTACATCTAAAGCAATTTTAGTAGGAAAATCAACTGTAGCTAATCATGATGTAGATTACTATTTTTGTCAAGTTGCAATTGATGCAGATTTTGTTGATATGAGTGGAAATTGTGGAAACTTATCAAGTGCAGTTGGACCTTTTGCGATTAAAGAAGGTTTAGTTGATAATGTTCCTCTTAATGGTGTTTGCTGTGTAAGAATCTGGCAAGCAAATATCAAAAAAACTATTCTTTGTTATGTAACAATGGAAAATGGAATAGTTAAAGAAATGGGTGATTACTATATTGATGGTGTTGCTTTCCCTGCTGAAGAAATCGTTTTAGAATTCGCAGAACCAGTAGATCCTAGTGAAGAGTTATTCCCAACTGGAAATTTAGTAGATGATCTAGAAGTTCCAGGAATTGGGACATTTAAAGCTACTATGATAACAGCAGGAATTCCAACATGTTTTGTTAATGCTAGTGATATTGGATACAAAGGAACTGAACTTCAAGCTGATATTAACTCAGATGCAGCGGCACTTGCAAGATTTGAAACAATCAGATCTTATGCAGCATTAAAAATGGGTTTAATTTCTGATTTAAAAGAGGCAGAAACAAGACAACACACTCCTAAAATTGCTTTTGTTGCACCTGCATCTGATTTTATTACTTCAAGTGGTAAAGAAGTTAAAGCAAATGAGATTGATTTACACGTAAGAGCATTATCTATGCAAAAATTACACCACGCTATGATGGGAACAGCATCTGTTGCTATTGGTGTTGCTGCTTGTATTCCTGGAACTTTAGTAAATATTGCTGCTGGTGGTGGAGAAAAATCTGCTGTTGAGTTTGGACATCCATCAGGAACTTTAAAAGTTGGTGCAGTTATCCAAAAAGAAAATGGAAAATTTGTAGTTGATAAAGCAACTATGAGTAGAAGTGCTAGAATCATAATGGAAGGTTATGTTCATGTTCCTGAAGGAACTATGAACTAATAATTGTTCATAATCTTTAAATTCTACTTAAAAAAGGTCTGGAGTAAAACTTCAGGCCTTTTTTTATCCTTTAATTATTAATATTATGTTACCATTCCGCAATAAAATCTAGGAGACAAGTAATAATGGATAATTCATTTAAATTTAATCCTTACGAAGCCCTAAAATCAATACTTGAGATAACTTCTTATCATACAGGTGATGAATTTATAGAACACACAGCAATAGAAATTAAAAAATTATTCCAAGCTGATTTAGTATATATAACTAAAGCTATAGATTTTAATCCTACAACAAAAGTAAAAATTTTATATTCTACAAATGAAAAAGTTCCAAATATTATAGATTTAAATGGAATTCCAGGGAAATTTGTTTTTGATAATAAAATTATAAAAATAAAAGAGAATGTAAAATATAATTTTTTAGATTTACTTGATGAAAAATTTGAAAGTTTTTATGGTATTCCTATAACTGATGGGAAAGGTAATTGCGTAGGACATATAGCAATTTACTCTAAATTGGCTAGAGAATTACCACTAGAAATTAATGACATAGCATTAATATATTCAAGAAAAATCGAAAGAGAAATGAGAAGAATAGAGTTAGAAAAAGAGAACCAAATAATTAGAAATCAATTACAAGAGTTAACAATTACTGACACTTTAACTTCTTTATTTAATAGAAGATATTTTGGAAAAGTTTGTTCTGACGTTTTTGCACAAGTAAATAGAGGTTCTACAAAAGCAACTTTAGCATATATTGATATAGATAACTTCAAAAGTATAAATGATAAATATGGCCATGAAGGTGGAGATGTTGTTCTTAAATATTTTGCTGAAATATTATTGGATAACACAAGAAAAGGTTTAGATTACGTATTTAGACTTGGTGGTGAAGAGTTTTGTGTAATTAGTATTGATAACTCTCTTCAATATGCAAATGAACATATGAATAGAATTATGAGTATAACTTCGGAAAAATTTTCTACAACAAGATTTGGAGAAGTTACGCTTAGTATTGGAATTGTAGAGTTTGATAAGAAATTTAATTCTTATGATGAAGTTCTAAATTTAGCCGATAAAAAAATGTATGAAGCTAAAAAAAGTGGGAAAAATACTATAGTAAAATAAGAGAAAACTCTCTTATTTTACCAATGATGAAATCTCTTTAAAAACTGGGTTTTTTGCAGTTAATGTTAATTCAAAAAGTAAAGATTCGTAAGTTGTAGGAATTACACCCTCTTGAACTAATCTTGTAATTGCCATATCTGTATCTTTTTGTTTTCTTGAAGTACAACAATCTGTAACTAAAACAACTTCAAAACCTGATTCAAGTAAATCAATACAAGTTTGTAAAACACAAACGTGAGTCTCAATTCCAGCTACAATTACAACTTTTTTATTTGTTGCATTAATTGCATCCATTGTCGCTTCATTTTGACAACAAGAAAAAGTAACTTTTTCAAAATGTGGATAATCTTGAACTAACTCATTTAAAGATGGAATTGTTTCTCCAATTCCCTTTTTATATTGTTCATTTACAATAAAAGGAATATTAAGAACTTTTAATCCTTTTACTAATGTAATTAAATTTTTCTCTGTTTCTTCTTTATTTGTAACATGTGGGTATAACTTATCTTGAACGTCAACTAAACAAAAAAGCGCATCTTCAACATTTATTCTCATATTATTTCCTTTATTTGAATTTTATTTAAAAGCTAATTTTTCAGCTCTTTCTAGTAACTCTTTTGCACCTTGGTCAATAAAAAGTTGAGCTAAATTTCGACCAACTATTTCAAAATCATTAATATCAGCAGTTATATCTTCACTAATATATTCACTTCCATCTGGCATTCCAACAATTGCTTGAACTCTAATTGAATTTTCATCAATAATAGTTGCTTTTACTCCAATTGGAACTTGACAACCACCTTGAAGTGTATCAACAAAACTTCTCTCAATTGTTGACTCTATGTGTGCATCATTATCATTTAATACTTTTACTATTTCTAATACTTCTGGATTATTTGTAGTTTCAATTCCAAGAGTTGCTTGCCCCATTGATGGAATCATAACATCTGTTTCAATTGGAGTAAAGAATTTAACTTCATTTTCTATTTGAAGTTTTTGAATACCAGTAGCTGCAAGTATAATTGCATCATATTCACCTGCATTTAATTTTGCAATTCTAGTATTGATATTTCCTCTTAAATCTTTTAAAACAATATCTGGTCTTAACATTTTAATAGCCATTCTTCGTCTTAAACTTGTTGTTCCTACAATTGCACCTTCTGGTAATTCTTCTAAAGAAGCATATTTATTACTTAAAATTGCATCTCTTGGGTCAAATCTTTTTGTAACAGCAGCAAGTTGTAAGCCATCTTCAAATTGTGTTGGAACATCTTTTAAAGAGTGAACTGCTAAATGTGCAGTTCCTTCAAGCATTGCTACTTCAAGCTCTTTTGTAAAAAGTCCTTTTCCTCCAATTTTTGCCAAAGGAACATCTAAAATTTTATCACCTTTTGTTACGAACTCTTGAAGTTCAATTTGCATATCTGGATAATGTTCTTGAAGTTTCGCTTTTACATATTCACTTTGCCAAAGGGCAAGTTGACTTCTTCTTGTTGCTATTACTAATTTTTCCATATTACCTTCTTAATAAATTTATTTTTTACCTAATGTCTCATATTTTTGTCTTGTAGAATCTTTTACTTTATTTACAAAGATAGTTGGAGTTCCTTGAACCATAACTTCTTCACCCATTTTAATATCTTTAGTTATAAGTTCATTTATTTTATTGTCTGAAAGCTCTTCTATTTTTATATTAGTTTTAAACTCTTTGTTAAATGCTTCTAAGATTTTCTTTTCATCTGTAGTTTTAACATCAAAATATGGTTCCCAATCTGTTTCATAAACTTTTAACTCAACATCTTTAAGACCTTTGTGTTTAGCAATTTCAACTAATTTTGATAAAGGTGTAGCTGCTGGATGAATTGATAAAGGGAAATTATAATAATATAAAGCGATACTATCACTATTTTTATTTACATATTTAATTACATCAGGTAAATAATCTTTACAAAATGGACATAATGGATCAGAGAAAACTACAATTCTATCTTTTGCATTAGCGTTACCTGCAATTAATTTTGCTTTATCATGATAATTGTCAGTTAAATTTGGAGTTACTAAATCTTTCAAAGATTTTCCAGTTTCAGAATCTATTAACTCTAAAGAGATATATTTCCCATCAGAAAAAATAATATCTTTTGCATCTATATCTTTTCCTTGAATATTAGCTTTAACATCTATAATATATCCATACCAACCATTTAATGGTAACTCTTTTTTTGTATTAATTTTTATATCATTAATTTTAACATTTGGGTTTTGAGATATTCTTTTTTGCTCAAAACTAATAATATTTTCATCACTTGTTGCTGCATATAATGCACTTGATAATAAAATACTTATTGATAATATTTTTGAAAATTTATTCATTTATTTTTTCCTTATTGAAAATTAGATTATAGTCTATCTATTTAATATTAATAAAAAGTTAATATTTAACTTCTTGCTTTTACAGTTATCTTTTTAATATCAAAAAGCTCTTTTGCCTTATCTAGCATTTTTGAATTTAATATATCATTTAATTGTAACTCTTGTTGTGATGGTTGAGTAACTGCACCTTTATGCATATCAGCCACACAACCTGAACCCATTTCAATCTCTTCAAGCATCGAACCCGTATCATTTGAATCTTCAATAACTTCATTAGAAGAAACATCATTTTGAGAAACAGAATTTATTTCTTCTTTTTCTTCTACTTTTTTATTTTCTAGTACGGAGGGTTCTTCCTTTTTAAAATCTAACTCAACATCATTTCCAAATATATCTTGAGCAAAAGTTTTTATTATTCCAAAATGTTTATATAAAAACTTTCTATCTTCATCTTGAGCATAAGAAGTTATATATAACTTTTTATTTTCAAAACCATTAAATATAAAATTCTTTTCAAAACATTCACCTAGATCAGGGTCTCTATCATAAACTTTTGCAGTTAATTTTTCATATAACTCATTTTGAATATCATCTTCCTCTTCAAATGCTTCTTCAAGGGGAACTATTTCAATCTCTTCAAAGATATTTGCTTGAACTTGATGCTCAATAATTGGCTCAATTGCAATCTCTTCTTTTGGTTTTTCAATCTCAATTTCTTTTGCAACAGAAGGAGGAGGTGTCATTGGTAACTCATCAAAAGGAGTTGAATAATCAACAACTTCAATAGCATCAATCATGCCTAAATCCATAATATTATCACTTTGAACTAAAACTTCATCAAAAGGAGTTACTTCTTCTATTTTTGTTTCAGGTTCAACAAAAACTGGTTTTATCTCTTCTGTTTTCTCAATAACTCTTTCAATTACTTTTTCTTCAATTTTTTCAATTGGAGCTTCTACAATTTTTTCAACTATTTTTTCAACTGGCTTAGAAACCACACTTTCTTTTCTAACTTCAATTCTTTCAACTTGATTTATAATATCATCAATAGTTTTTAAATTTGTAGCTTCTATCATTTTCATAAAAGTTAGAATCAGAACAAAACCACCATCGCTGTTTATTGCCAATAAATGTTTTGCATCACTTAAAATTCTGAAAAATCTATCAAATAAAAGTAAATCAAATTTTGTATCTTTACTTAACATTTTATCTTTTAAATAAATAGCCATTTCATCACAGATTTGAGAAACTTCGTAAACTTCTAAATCTTTGATTATTTGATTTATGTCACCTTTATTTAAAATGATTGAAAAGATATTATCCATTAATTTTGGGTCAATTAAACCCAACATATCAACAACACTTGTTGTATTTACTCTTCCTTTTGAAAAGATAATTGCTTGGTCAAGTAATGTTAAAGTATCTCTTAAACTTCCTTGTCCAGTTCTTGCAAGTATTTCTAAGGCATCTTTTTCATAAGCTATATTTTCTTCATTTAATATATGAGCTAAATGGTGAATTACATCAGAAGTTGCAATTTTGTTAAATCTAAAATGTTGAGTTCTACTCAAAATTGTTGCTGGTAATTTTAATGGATCTGTAGTTGCTAAAATAAATTTTACAAAAGGTGGTGGTTCTTCTAAAGTTTTTAAAAGTGCATTAAAAGCTTGAGTTGTAAGCATATGAACTTCATCGATTATAAATACTTTGAATCTTCCAGAGCTTGGTTTATATTTTGTGTGTTCAATTAAATCTTTAATATCATCAATTCCACGATTTGATGCAGCATCCATTTCAATAATATCAAGATGTCTATTTGTATTTGCACTTTTACAATTATCACAAACTTCACAAGGTTTTGAAGTAGGACCATTTGAACATAACAATGCTTTTGCCATAATTCTAGCTGTAGAAGTTTTTCCACTTCCTCTTAAACCTGAAAATAGATATGCATGAGATAATCTATCAGAATCCAAAGCTAAAGAGAGAGTTTGAGAAACTGTACTTTGCCCAACTAAATCTTCAAATCTATGAGGTCTATATTTTAAGGCTAAAACTCTTTTTTCTAAAATCTCTTGACTCATATTGTACATTTCCTAACTTCTATATTTTTATTTTCTAAAATCTTTTCAATCATTTGTTTATTTATTTTACCAGTAAAATAAACACTGATTTCAAGATTTCCCTCATTTTTATGACCTATTTCTTCACTTAAAAGTAATAATCTTTTTGCTATTGCATTTCCAGTTTCTATTAAAGTCACATCATTTGCCATAACTTTTTTTATAACTTCATCTACTAAAGGATAATGAGTACAACCTAAAACAATTGTATCTACGTCATTTTGTTTCATTGGTTCTAACCATTTTTCTAACATATCAAAAGTTTTTGGTGAGTCAATTTCACCCTTTTCTATTTGTTCAACTAAACCAACACAAGCTTGTTCATAAAGGGTTACTTTTTTAATATTTGATAACTCATTTACCAATAATTGATATTTATCACCTTTTAAAGTTGCAGGTGTTGCTAAAACACCAACATGTGAAGTTTTTGTATTTAAAATTGCAGGTTTAATTCCAGGTTCTGTTCCTATTACTATTAAAAAAGGAAACTTTTCTCTTAAATGTTTTATTGCAGCACTTGTCGCTGTGTTACAAGCAACAATTAAAGCTTCAATTCCGTGTTTTTCTAAAAGATACCTAGTAATATTATCGCATCTATTTAAAATCTCTTCAACCGTTTTTTCTCCATAAGGAGCATAAGCAGTGTCAGCTATATAGAAAAGTTCTGCACCTTTAAAGACTTTTTGAATTGCACTAACAACAGTTAATCCACCAAGCCCAGAGTCAAATACACCTACTTTCAAATAAAACCTTTAATAAATTTTGAAAATTATATCTAAAAGAGTATAACTAATTTGTTAAAATCTATATTGATTTAACTGTTAGTTTGTTGATATGGTAACTCTAAAGTAAATTTAGCACCAATAGATGTATTTGTTGCATATAGTTTTCCTTTTAGATGTTTAACTACAATATTATAACAATTGTACAAACCCATTCCAGTACCTTGTTTTTGATGTTTTGTTGTGAAATAGGGATTAAAAATTTTATCTAATACATCTTCTGGAATTCCACCTGCATTATCTTCAAGTGATATAAATATTTTATTTTCCTCTTTTTTCACAGAATATTTAAGCCATTTATTTTTTGTATCATTACCAATGAATGCATCTTTTGTATTATTCAATATTAAAAGTAAAGCTTGTAATAACTCTCCTGATATTAATTTGAAAGAGATAGGACTTTTTTCCATGTAATCTTCTACTACTTGAATATTTTCCATTAAAAAAGCAGATTCAATTATTTTTATTGCCATTCTAACTCTTTCTTGAATTATTATCTCTTTTTCAATATGACTCTCTTTTATATAATCTCTAAATTCATCAATAGTTGCAGAAAGAAAATATGTATTATCAACAATTTTATTTAAATAATTAGAGAAATCATTATCTTCAAGTATATTCATCTCTTTTTTTAGTTTCATTCCACTTGCAACCGTTGAAATAACACTTAATGGTTGTCTCCATTGGTGAGCAATATTACCAATTAATTCACCCATTTGAGCCATTTTCATCTGCTCAAACATTTGTTTATCTTTTCTTTTATTTAATTCAACAGCTTTATTTACTTCATTTTGTAGATTTAATGTTAAATTATTTAATTCTGAATTCTTTTCTTCTAAATCTTTTACATTCAAGCAAGAGTTTATACTAATATCCAATCTTTTTCTTAAACTCTCAAAAACTGATTTTATAAAATTTATATCAATATCTTCATCATAAATAAAAATTAAAAAAGCTTTTTCAAGTCTGTAAAAAATTAAACTCAATGTCTCATTATATTTAAATATTTTAATTTCATCTTTTGTAGATTCTTTTAATAATAAATCAATGTCATAATCAACTTTTTTACCAACAGAATAGATATATTGACTTTGATTATTCTCAAATAAATAAAATGCTCCTGACATAGAATATGTTTCTTCAAAAAAAGTTGTTAAAACTTCTTTTATCATTTCATCCAATTTTAAACTATTGCCAATTGAACTTTGGCATTTATAAGAGATTGATAATTTGTTTAAAGTCATATTGTCCCAATTACACATGTTTTATTTAAAAGAGTTATATATCTATTCCCACTATTAGCGATTTCACCAATTGTTGTAACACCTATCATATTATCTGTATTAACTTCTTAATATAATGCATCTAACTCTTCTTCAAACTTTTCTTCTAAAAAATTCTTTCTAGTTATACAATTAAAAACTATTGCTAAACTATTATTTTCATCTGATACTTCTTTTGCTGCTTCTCTTGCTGCATTAATTAGAACTTCTTTTTTACCTTTTAATATATTAATTATAGAATTTACTTTGACATTTGTTACTAAAACCAAGTTTCCATTTTCAAAAGATATTAAATCACGTGCAATATTTTTATCACTGTATTTTACAATACCAATTGGATAATTTTTTGAAATCTCTAAAAAGTTTTCTTTTGTAATATCAAGACCACAATCTTTTTTTATTTCATTTTTATAAAGTTCAAATGCATCCATATAATCTATTGATTTTAAAAGATTATTTTCACTCGAAGTTACAATAAATGGTCCAGATAGATGTTCCCAACCATGTTTTGAAGCTATTTTTATTTTTTTATTTAAAGATAAAATGATTGCCGAATCTAAAAAAAATCCTTTATTATTAAAAAGTACTTTTTTTGTAGTATCTTCAATTATTCCAGCTCCTCCTCCCATAATATTCGTATTAATAGGAATGTTTTCAAAAAGTTTAACAAAAAGTGTCTCATTATATTTACTAAAACCATTAAAAATTGTAATAATTGATTTTGATTCAGAAAAATTGCTATTGTCAAAATTATAATCAGAAATATTTTCAATAAAATCTAAATTTATTCCTTTTGAAATTTCAATGGAAATTAATCCCTCATCATAAACTCTGTTTTTGTAAATTATATGGGAAAAAATTGCCCCATAAATCTCAATATTTTGTTGATTAAAATTATCTAACATTATGTTAGTTTTAGATGCAACAAAAATTAAATACTTTGATTTCTTATTATTTGTATATTTCAAAAAAGTATCTTGATTATAAACAAAAATTCTATATCCATAATAAGCCCTTTATTTTACTAAATAATCATATCATAAATAATTTAGATTTTTTGTTTATAATGGAGTGTTTTATTGGTTAAATATTATTAAGGCAGAAAAATAAAGAAGTGTATTTAAACACTTCTTCTATTCATTCATTGAGTTAAAAAAATCTTCGTTGTTTTTAGTTTTTTGCATTTTTGAGTATAAGAATTTAAGAGCTTCAACTTCATCCATTTGAGAAATTGCATTTCTTAAAATCCAAGTTTTTTGTAGAACATCAGGAGTAAGAAGTAACTCTTCTTTTCTAGTTCCAGATTTTGTAATATCAAGAGCTGGGTAAACTCTTTTATTTGCTGCATTTCTTGAAAGTACAACTTCACTATTTCCAGTTCCTTTGAACTCTTCAAAAATTACTTCATCCATTTTTGAACCAGTTTCAATAAGTGCAGTTGAAATAATTGTTAAACTTCCACCCTCTTCTATATTTCTAGCAGCTCCAAAAAATCTTTTTGGTTTATGTAAAGCATTTGCATCAACTCCACCTGAAAGAACTTTTCCAGATGATGGTGTTACAGTATTATAAGCACGTGCAAGTCTAGTAATAGAATCAAGTAAAATAACTACATCTTTTTTCATTTCTACAAGTCTTTTTGCTTTTTCAATAACAATTTCTGCAACTCTTACATGGTTATGAGCAGGTAAATCAAAAGTTGAAGAATAAACTTCACCTCTTACACTTCTTTGCATATCAGTAACTTCTTCAGGTCTTTCATCAATTAATAAAACCATTAATGTAACTTCAGGATGATTTCTAGCAATTGCGTGAGCTAACTCTTTTAAAAGTTCAGTTTTCCCAGTTTTTGGAGGTGCAACAATAAGTCCTCTTTGACCTTTACCCATTGGAGCAAATAAGTCAAGCATTCTTCCTGTCATTCTTGTTGATTCATATTCAAAATTAAATCTTTTAGTTGAGTATAAAGGAGTTAAGTTATCAAATAGAGGTCTGTTTTTTGATTCTTTTACTGGTAAATAATTTATTGCTTCTATTTTTAATAATGCGTTATATTTTTCACTCTCTTTATTTGGAGGTCTAACTTGTCCAGAAACAATATCACCAGTTCTTAAAGCAAATTTTCTAATTTGTGTTGCACTTACATAAGAGTCATTTGATGTATCTGAAAAGTTTCCATCAATTGCTCTTAAAAATCCAAAACCACCCTCTTTAATCTCTAAAATACCAGTAAATAAAATAAATCCACCTGCATCAATTTGAGATCTTAAAATCGTAAACATTAAATCTTGTCGTTTTAACTCTTGAGGATTTTCTACTTCGAGTTCATTTGCGATATTGATTAGTTCTTCTAGGGGGAATTCTCTTAGTTGCTCAATCTTATAACCTTCAACAGGAATATGCGTTCTTGCTTTTTTCGAAGTTGGGGTTTTTGTTTTTGTTTCTTCTTTAGACTCTTCCATGAGTGTTTTTTACCTTTGATTTTACATAAGTTTATGTAGTTTTTGTAGTTTTTTGTAGTTTTTAATAAAGTATTAGCGTTATTGTAGTGTTAATTTGAAAAATTGTCAATAAAACAGCTTTACATAAAAAAAGGTATCAAAATAAAATTTGATACCTTTTTAGTTATATAATATAGTTAAATATTATAATTTACCTTCGTTTTTTGCTAAATATTCAGCAACACCAGCAGTGTTAGCTTTCATACCTTCGTCACCTTTTGCCCATCCAGCAGGACAAACTTCACCATGCTCATTTGTAAATAACATTGCATCTACCATTCTGATCATTTCATCAATGTTTCTTCCTAATGGCAAGTCATTAATTACTGCATGTCTTACTGTTCCATCAGCATCAATTAAGAAAGATCCTCTTAATGCAACTGATTCACCAAATAATACATCATAATCTCTTGAGATTGATTTTGAAAGGTCAGCTACTAATGGAAATTTAACTCTTCCAATTCCACCTTGTTCAACTGGTGTTTCTCTCCATGCAAAGTGAGAGAATTGTGAATCAACTGAACAACCAATTACAGATACTCCTCTTGAAGTAAACTCTTCAATTCTTTTAGAGAAAGCAATAATTTCTGATGGACATACAAATGTAAAGTCTAATGGGTAAAAGAATAATACTGCACCTTTTTCACCAATGTTTTCATATAAGTTAAAATTTTCTACAATTTGACCATCTGCAAGTACAGCTTTTGCTGTAAAATCTGGAGCTTTTTTTGTTACTAACATATTTTTTTCCTTTTAAATAATTAATTTTATCCTGAAATTATATAACAATTTTTAAAAAACAAACTGTGACTTTGCTTAAATTTTAAAATTTATAAAAAATATTATCTTAAGATAAATTTTATCCTTTTATTAATATTAAACTAATGAATAATTATTCATTTATTACTATTAGGTCATTTAAAGAATTCTAATTTCTATATTTTAAAGATAATTTTATATTTACTGTGATAAAGTTTTCTAAATTTTAATTAGGAGATATACTATGGCAGTAAAAATTACTGATATTTGTATTAGTTGTGATGCTTGTTTAGATGAGTGTCCAGTAGAAGCAATCGTTGATAATGATGAGAATCCAACTGGAGCAGATACATATTATGTATACGCTGATAAATGTGTTGAGTGTGTAGGTCATAATGACGCTCCAGCATGTGCTGATGCATGTCCAACTGAAGGTTGTATTGTATGGGATGAAGTTGGTTCTAGTTCAGTTGAAAGAGAAGACAGAGGAACTGTTGGTTCTCCTGTAGTTGAAGATTAATTTTAACCATTATTTAAACTAAAAAAAGGTGAGTAGTTTTTACTACTTGCCTTTTTTTTTATTTTTAGGTATAATCCGCGACTTTAAAAAAATCGAGGAATACAAGTAATGGAACAAACATTATCAATCATTAAACCAGACGCTGTAGCAAAAAATGTAGTTGGGAAAATCTTAGACAGATTCGAAACAGCTGGATTAAGAATTGCAGCTACTAGAAAAATGCAATTAAGCAAAGCAGATGCTGAAGCTTTTTATGCAGTTCATGCAGCAAGACCTTTCTTTAAAGATTTAGTTGAATTCATGATCTCAGGACCAGTTGTAGTAACAGTTTTAGAAGGTGTTAATGCAATGGCAATAAACAGAGAATTAATGGGTGCAACTAATCCTAAAGAAGCTGCAGCGGGAACAATCAGAGCAGATTTTGCAGAATCAATTGATGCAAATGCAGTTCATGGTTCTGATTCATTAGAAAATGCAGCAAATGAGATCAATTTCTTCTTTGCACAAAAAGAAATTTGTTAATTAACTATTAATAAATACACTTTATAATGAAAATTGAATTTAAAAAAGTTCCTCAAGTAAGCAAAGAATTGGAATTTATTTCCAATTCAGTTAAAATTGAAGGTACTTTTTGTAAAATATCGCAATCATTAGTAAAGATTGACGCAGTACTAAAAGGCAGTACTGAAATTGATTGTTGTAGATGTGGAAAAACTGAAGAAATTGAAGTTGATGAAGAGCTTCATTTATTATTAAGTGATGGCATTTACAAAAATGATGAAAGTGAATATTTAGTAATAGAAGTTGAAAACAGTTTAATTGATTTTGATGAAATTATCGAAAGTGAATTAAATAGTATCAAAAGTGACTATCACATGTGTGACGATTGTGCACAACTTGGTGATAATTTTGAAAAAGAATTTTAAGGAGAATTAAAATGGCAGTACCTAAGAGAAGAGTATCTCATACTAGATCAGCAAAAAGAAGAACTCACTACAAAATAACATTAAAAAAACCTGTTAAAGATAGTGATGGAACTTGGAAAATGCCTCATATGGTTAATCCAACTACTGGTGAATATAAAAACTAATGCTACGAATTGCAATAGACGCTATGGGTGGGGACTTCGGTCCTGAGCCTATAATGGAAGGCTTAATTGCCGCACTTAAAAAAAACAACAACTTTACTGCGATAGCAGTTGGTAAGAAAAATGAACTTTTACCACTTATTCCACAAATTTTTCTATCAAGAATTGAAATATTAGATACAGATGATGTAATTAGTATGAGCGATTCTGCTACTGATGCACTTAAAAGAAAAGAATCTACTATTTATAAAGCTATTGAACTTGTACGAGATGGAAAGGCTGATGCTGTAGTTTCTGCAGGACATTCAGGTGCTTCTATGTCATTAGCTACATTAAGAATTGGCCGAATAAAAGGTGTAAACAGACCTGCAATTGCAACATTGATGCCAACGAGTGAAAATCAAAATACTTTAGTATTAGATGTTGGAGCAAATGTAGATAGTGACCCAAAAAACTTATTTGAATTTGCAGTTATGGGACAAGTTTATGCTCAATATGTTCTTTTGCTTGATGAACCAATTGTTGGATTATTAAGTAATGGTGAAGAAGATAGTAAAGGTAATGAAGTTACTAAAGAAGCTTATAAATTAATTTCAAAAATACCTAATTTTGCTGGAAATGTTGAAGGTAGTGATATCTTCAAAGGAACAGTGGATGTTGTTGTTTGTGATGGATTTGTTGGTAATATTTTACTTAAAACAGCTGAAGGTGTTGCAGATACAATCGGTAAAATTATTAAGAAAAATTTAAAAAGATCATTAATTTCAATTGCTGGTGCAGTTCTTATGAGAAAAGTTTTCAAAAACTTAAAAGTAAGAGTTGATTATGCAGAATATGGAGGGGCACCTTTACTTGGAGTAAAAGCACCTGTTATTATTGCCCATGGAAAATCAAATCCTAAAGCAATACAAAACGCTATATTCCAAGCAATAAATGCAGCAAGTTCAAATTTAGACAGTATTATTGAACAAAGATTAGCAAAATATAGTAGTAATCAAGAAAACTAATTACTATAACTATATTTAATTTAAGGATATGTAAATGACATATGCAGCTTTTAGATCTATTGGAGCTTATATTCCTCCAAAGATTATGACGAATGCAGATTTTGAAAAAATCATTGATACAAGTGATGAATGGATTACAAAAAGAACTGGTATTAAAGAAAGAAGAATATCTGAAGTTGATGAAGCTTCATCTGATTTAGGAGCACGAGCAGCAGAACTTGCAATTACAAGAGCTGGGATTTCTAAAGAAGAGATTGATTTAGTAATTTGTGCAACGGTAACTCCTGATTATTTATGTATGCCATCAACTGCTTGTTTAATTTCAGCAAAAGTAGGACTAACAAACGTTATGGCGTTTGATATTAGTGCTGCATGTACTGGTTTTGTATATGCCGTTTCAATTGCAAAAGCATTTATAGAATCAGGTATGAAAAAAAATGTACTAATTATTGGTGCAGAAACATATTCTTCTATTCTTGATTATACAGATAGAGGTACT
>JBBRXF010000014.1:0-30957 GCA_038248665.1 Campylobacterales bacterium
GATGAGATAAAATTTGAATTAAATGATTTGAACACAACTTTTAAAAACTATTTATTATCACTTGAAAAACATGAAGATGGTTATATTCTATCAAAAGAGAGTAATTTTGGAAATGAAACTGAAAACTTAGATTCACAAGAATTCCTAATATTTAAAATGAACTCTTCGATTTTAATTTTAAAATTAATAAAAGAGTTAAAAAACTCTTTAGATGAAGTTTTATATTTTGAGTCTGAACATTTTCAAAGAATATTAAGATTTTATTATAAAAAATTTAGTTTATATCTTCCAAGTGAAGATATTGTTTTTAACTTAGCAGATTTTCAAAATGATTTATTAAATGCACTTTTGACAAATTATCAACTAAATCAGGATTTTTTGAAAAAACTTGATTATCATTTAATTATAGATGATTTTGTATTTTCACAACAAAATACAAGTAATATAAATCTAGAGATTATTTATAAACTTTTATTTTTTGCAGATGATATTCCAACATACAAGTATCATCAAATTACTCAAATTTTGGCAGATTATAAACCAATTAAAAATGATTATCATGAATTTTTCAAATTAGAAATATTCGATTTAACAATAAATAAATCTATGCAAAATAAATACAATAATGAAATTGAAGAGTTATTAAATAAAATTTATATTTATGTAAATAACTATAAAATTGCCTCACATCTTTTATCTGTTTATTCAAAAATATATTTAAGTCTTAGCCTTTTTTATTCAACAAATCAAACGGATTTAGAAAAAGCGAAAAATTTATATTCAACATTTATACAAATTAATGGTTTAGAAATTTTAGAAAAAGAGTACAGTGAGATAAATTCTGCTATTTTAGACAATATTGGTATTACTACTGAGCTTATTTTAGAAAAATTTCTTGATAATAAAAATCTTGAATTAGAAAATGAACTTTTAGATATAAAAGATAAAATTATAAAAAATATTCCCACAGATGAAATTAAAATATCCCTTGTTAATTTTATTTCAAATAATATATTTCATGGATTATGTGTAACTTATATTCTAGAAACTAATCAAGATTTAGATAGTTTAGATGCAGGTTTTGAAGATTATAAAATAATCTTACCCAAATATGTTATTAGACTAATTTTTACAACAGTTTATAAAACAAATTTTTTATCGATTTTTGAAGAAAATAAAACATTAATAGAAAACAACATCTGTAAAATTCTTAATAATTTAAAAGAAGAAAAGAGAAAAATCAATATTCTTATAGATGACGAAGATGAAATAGAGATAAATTACTAATTTTTTAGGAAAATAATGAAAAAAGATTTAAAAGAAGAGATAAACTCATTACCTCCTCTACCTGCAAGTGTAATAGAACTTGAGAACTATAAAAAACTTGATAATAGTGATATAAAAAAGTTAACTTCAATTATCAAAAAAGATCCTTTAATGGTTGTAACCATTTTAAAGATTGCAAATTCAAGCATGTTTGGATTTAAAAGTAAAGTTGAAACGCTAAGTAGAGCTATTAATTTACTTGGAATAAATTTCACCATTTCAGTTGCTATTGGCTCTGCTGTACAAAATACTATTAATAGTAATTTATTAGCATATGCTGTAAAAAATGATGATTTCCTGTTTATAAGTTCACTTGCTTCAAATATTGTAAATACTTGGGTTTCAACTATAAATTTTGATTTAAAAAATGAACTTTTATTACCTGCTTTTTTACAAGAAGTAGGAAAATTCATTATTTCACAAGTAATACAAAAAAATAGAAAATCTGAAGAATTTTTGATGGAATTGGAAGAGACAAAAGATACAACTTACTGTGAAAAGAAATACACAGGTTATAGTTGTGCAAGAATAACTGCAAATGTATTTAAACAATGGGACATAAGTCCAAATATTATAATTCCCATTGCTTTTACAGATGATATAGAATCTTGTCCAAATGAGTTTAAAACAAAAGCACAAATTTTAGAAATAATAAAAATTTTATGTGATATTCGTTATCCACTAAGTGATGAGAACATTCACAAAGCTTTGGGAAAAGTTTCTTTATATAATTTTGATGTTGAGAATTTTTTGAATTCTATTGATGTGATAAAAGAGGTAATTAATCAAAATTCTTAACTTACGCATAAGTAAGTATATACTATAATCTGTAACTTTTTTACACAAAGGGGTTTTTGTTGTTAGATGTTACACTAATAGTTTTATGTGCTGGGAATTCTTCACGGTTTGAGCATAAAACAAAAAAGCAATGGATTAGAATAGAAAATGAACCTTTATGGCTAAATGTCACAAAAAGATTAGCTTCATTTTCAAAATTTAATAACATCATTGTGGCTTCCCATGAAGATGAATTAAATTATATGAAAAACTTCACAGATGATTTTACTTTTGTAAAAGGTGGAGAAACTAGACAAAAATCTATTTTAAACTGCTTAGAATTTGTAACAACAAAATTTGTAATGATAAGTGATGTAGCACGAGCTTGCATTCCCCAAAGTGTAATTAAAAACCTTTTAGATGAAAAAGAAAATGCAGAGTGTATTGTTCCTGTTTTAAATGTGACAGATACAGTTATTTATGAAACGAATACAATAAATAGAGACTCTGTTAAACTAATTCAAACTCCTCAACTTTCCCTTACTCAAACTTTAAAAAAAGCCTTAGATACTCAAATTGAATTTACAGATGAAAGTTCTGCTATTAAAGCAATAAATGGAACTATTAAATATATTCAAGGAAGTAATGAAAGCAAAAAACTAACCCTTGGAAATGAACTTGATGAACTTCCTTGTTTAAAAGAACCATCAAATAACTTCTTTACAGGAACAGGTTTTGATATTCATGCCTTTGAGGATAATAAAGAGATGTTTTTAGGTGGAGTAAAACTTCCTTATGAATATGGATTTAAAGCTCACAGTGATGGTGATGTTTTAATTCACTCTATTATTGATGCGCTTTTAGGAGCTTGTGGAGCAGGAGATATTGGGGAATTTTTTCCTGATACTGATGAAAAATATAAAGGTATTGACTCAAAACTTTTATTAGAGCATATTGTTAGATTTATTTACAATGTTGGTTATGAAATTGTAAATATTGATACAACAATAATTGCTCAAAAACCAAAAATAAATCCATTTAAACATGAAATAAAGAATTCATTAGCTGCGTTATTGAATATGGAAAAACAATTTATAAATGTAAAAGCAACTACTGCTGAAAAAATGGGATTTATTGGTCGAGCAGAGGGTGTGGCTGTTCAAAGTATAGCTACATTGAAATATTATAATTGGAAACAAAAATGAATATATTAATTATTGAAAATGAGATTTATCTAGCACAAAAAGTTGTGTCAAGATTACTAGATGATGGGCACAGTTGTGATTATATTGAGTCACCAAATATTGACAATCTAACAAAAGATTATGACACAATACTTTTATCAACATCTTTACCCTCAGCTTTGTGTAAAAATATTATAAAAAAATACTCTGAAAATTCAATTATACTTCTTTTAGTCTCTTATATTTCTGATGAAACTGTTACAAATCCTATTAAAGATGGTGCAAAAGATTATATTATGAAACCATTTATTATGGATGAATTAATCAGAAAAATCTATCACTATAAAGATTGTAGAAGTTTAAAACGAGAGTTACAAACTTTAAGAGAGTATTTTGAATTTACACTGGCTGATATTGATACAACAGATGTGTTATTACCTCCATCGTTTCCAACTTTAATAGAATCAAACTCACAAAAATGTGCAGATAAGTTAGTTTTTGAACTTTCAAGAAAAATGGATTTACCAATTAATTTTATTGCTTTAACTTCTACTTCATGGCAAAAACAAATTAATGCGATACAAGGAAAATCAATTATTTATCTTACAGAATTTCACACTTTGAAGAAAAATGTTAAAGAAAATGTTATAAAATTTATCGAAGATAAAAACTGTGTTGTCTCAACTTTAGAAACAGAGATTGATTTCCCATATAGAAAGATTGAGTTTAATAACGAAAACCAACTAATTGGTAATTCAAATATTATGACAATAAATGATTATGTAAAAATGATGGTTGTTTCTTATCAAAACAAATATCCTGATACTGAATTATCAAAAAAATTAGGGATTTCAAGAAAATCTCTTTGGGAAAAAAGAAAAAAACTAGATATTGAAAAGAAAAAATAAGGATTTATTTTGAATTTAAGAAAATTTTTTTTAACAGTTGGATTTAGTGGGTTAAGCCCAAAAGCACCAGGAACTGTAGGTTCTTTTGTATCTTTGATTATTGGATTATTTTTACTTGAATTTCTTCATGTATCAACTCTATTTTTATTATCTCTATTAATTACAGTAATTGCAATAAAACAAATAGATATTTACGAAAAAGAAGTTGGTATGCACGATGGAAAAGAAATAGTAATAGATGAATTAGCTGGAATGTGGATTACCTTATCAATTTGCGGAATCAATAGTTCAAATATCTTATACATGGCTCCAATTGCATTTATTTTCTTTAGATTATTTGACATTTGGAAACCTTCATTTATTGGAAAAATTGACAGAGATGTAAAAGGTGGATTAGGTGTAATGGGGGATGATGTTCTTGCAGGAATTGCTGCTGGAATTGCTACGGCTGGTGTTTATCAACTGATTGAAAGATTTATTCTTTCATAATGCACAATATCCTAATTATTGACCAGTCACATAAAACAGTTAGTCTTTTAAATCTAATTGTTACTGAATTCACAAATTATCAAACAACAGTTGAAACAAAAAAAAGTAATATTATAAATCTTTTAGACACCATAATTTTTGAATACATTGTAATTGACCACATTATTGAACATTCTGATGAAATAATTGCATATATATTAAATAAAAATCCTAAACAAAAAGTAATATTACTAAGTGACCATATAAAATGTTCAGTTTCTTGTGAAGATTGTTTTAATTTATTCCAATTTGTTAGAATTATAAAACCTGTTAAACCTAGAACTATTTTAAATTATTTAAATAACTCAAGTGATTTTATTTGTCCAAATAAAGACAAATTAAAATCAATTAATACAGTTGATGCACTTTTTGATTTTATTAATCTTGAGGACAATTCATTTTATAAGAATAAAGAATTAGTTGCTAATAAAATTATAATAAAATCAATAACTAAAAATATGAATATAAATGAAATCATAAAAATTGAGAACTTAGTAAATGAAAGCTTCTTTAAAATGGAAGTAAATGAGAATAATGAGATTGAGATTTCTATAAAATAAGGTTTTAACCTTATTTTACAATCTTTGCAAATTCAGCAAAGATATATTTTGATTCATGCGGACCTGGACTTGCTTCTGGGTGATGTTGAACTGAGAATATCTCTTTATTTTTATATTTAACACCTTCAATAGTATTATCAAATAAATTTAAGTGTGTTACATCTGCAATTTCTATAATATTATCAGGAACATTATAGTTGTGATTTTGTGCAGTAATTTCTACAACACCGTTATTTGCAACAGGATGGTTACCACCATGTTGTCCAAATTTCAGTTTATAAGTATCATATCCATGAGCAATTGATAACATTTGATGTCCTAAACAAATAGCAAAAATTGGAATATCTGTTTTTACTAATTTTTGAACTTGCTCTTTTTCAGCAATTAATGTTAATGGATCACCTGGACCATTTGATAGGAAAATTCCACCAATTTCTTTTGCTTCAAATCTTGCAATTAAATCATCTGCTTTAAAAGTTGAAGGTACTACTTCTACTTCAAGACCTGAGTTAACAAGCTCATTTAAGATATTTCTTTTAACACCAAAATCTATAACAACAACTTTTTTATCGCTCATTACAGCTTTGTTATAAGCTTTAATACTGTGATTCCAAGCTCCAGATTTATGAACATAAGACTCTTTAGTTGATACGATTTCAATATAATTTATATCTTCAATTCTAGGACTTGCTGCTAATTGTTTTGCTAATTCATCTTTGTCAGAAATTTCAGTTGATGCTATCATCATCATAGCACCTTCATCTCTAATCATTTTTGTTAAATATCTAGTATCAATTTCACAAATACCTAAAACACCATGTTCTTTTAATAAAGAATCTAAATCATTTTGCGCTCTATAATTTGAATATTCACTATGATAATTTCTAACTAATACACCTTTACAATGACATTTTCTACTCTCCATGTCATTGTCATTAACACCAACATTACCAATTTCAGGCATTGTAAAAGTAATAAATTGACCAGCATAAGATGGATCTGAAATAATTTCTTGGTATCCAGTTAATGATGTATTAAAAACTATTTCTCCAACAGATGTTCCTGTTGCACCAAAAGATTTCGCTTCTAAAAAAGTCCCATTTTCTAAATATATCCATACTTTTTGCATTTATATCAATCCTCTTTTTGTTAATTCCTCTTCATATAATCTGTGATAAACAAGATCATAATCATCAGTTCCTGGTATTAGTTTTCTTTTATAATTTTTTAATTTTGCCATTACTTCACTATCAGCTTTTTCAAAACCTTTTATGAAATCATCTAAAGAAGCAAAAATTACATTTTTGATTTGATTATCAGAACATGTATAGTGAATAAAATCTTCTTCCCATAAATAATCTAATATTTTGTGAGCAATGTCTGAAAATCTATCTTCATTATTTAAAATAACTCCAAAATCATTAGCTAATCTTTTTTTAGTCATCCAAAAAAGTTGTCTTCTATCAGCATTTAAATACTCAATTTCTTCCTCTTGAGCTGCTAAAATTTCTTGAACTTTTTCATCTAAACCAAACTCTTTTTCTAAATCTTCATCCAATATTCTTTCAACTTCTGCTTCAATACTATGTTTCTCTTTTCTAACCTCAACAAATTCACAATTAAGTAAATCTCTTGTAATTCTTCTTGAGACATACGGTGTATGATGTAATTTCATTCTCATGCGTTTTTACCCCCTTATAATTGTGTCATCTCTTTCAGGAGATGTTGAAACGATTCCAACTCTAACAGAAGTTACTTCTTCTATTTTTTCTATATATTTTTTTGCATTAACTGGTAATGAATCATAATCTCTAATTCCAACTACACTTTCCCATCCATCTATCTCTTCATAGATAGCTTTAACATCATCTAAATGTGTTGGAACATAATCTATTCTTTCACCATTTAACTCATAAGCAACACAAATTTTAATTTTAGCAAAACCATCTAAAACATCAAGTTTCATTAAAGCTAATTGATCACAACCGTTTAATCTTCCAGCGTGTTTAACTGCAACTGCATCAAACCAACCACATCTTCTTTTTCTTCCAGTTGTTGTTCCAAACTCTTTTCCAACTTGAGCCATAGTTTCACCCTCATCACCAAAATCTTCTGATGGGAAAGGTCCATTTCCTACTCTTGTACAGTAAGCTTTTGTAATTCCAGTTACAGTTCCAACGTCTTTAGGACTTAATCCTAAACCAGTACAAGAACCTGCACTTACAGTATTTGAACTAGTTACATAAGGATATGTTCCATGGTCAATATCAAGCATTGTTCCTTGAGCACCTTCAAGTAAAATTCTTTTATTTTCATCAAGAGCTTTCCAAACCATATTTGTTGTATTTGTAATAAATGGAGCTATTTTTTCTTTATATCCAGTTAACTCTTCTAATAACTCTTTTTCATTTGGTGTTGCAATTTCTAATACATCAAAAATAGCTCTATTTTGTTCAAAATATTCTAGAATAGATTTTGTTAATTTTGCTGGGTCTAATAACTCACCAACTCTATGTCCAACTCTATTAATTTTATCAGAGTAAGCAGGTCCAATTCCTTTTCCAGTTGTACCAATAGCTTTTGCACCTCTTAATCTCTCTTTTGCTTGATCAATTAATGCATGATAATGTAAGTTTAAATGTGCTTTATCAGAAATAAATAATCTTCCTTCTAAGTTCTGAAATTGACTCATCTCTTTGATGATATTTTCAGGTGATAAAACAACACCATTTCCAATAACATTTACTGCTTTTGGATTTAAGATTCCTGATGGAACAAGGTGGAGTGCGTATTTTACACCATCAACCCAAATTGTATGACCAGCATTGTGTCCACCTTGACTTCTACATACCATATCATATTTTTGGGCAAGCATATCAACTATCTTACCTTTACCTTCATCTCCCCATTGAATACCAACAATTATATCTGCGCTCATTCTTAATCCTCTAAAATTTTTAATAAATTATCTGTGTATAGTGCAAAACCTAGTGAGTTCATTCCTTCACTTGAATACATTCCACCATTACATAAAGTTAGATTGTCATTAATTACTCTATAATAAATGCCATCATAATATCTCAACGTTCCATAATAAAGTGGAGCAATAATGATATTTCCATAATCAACCTCTTTTGCTTTTAAAAGAAGTTTTTCTAACTCTGACTTAATTGACTCTGGAACAATATCTATTACTGTTTCTAAAGTTCTAATGTCTTTAACTTTTATAAGTTTATTTAACCAGTCACAATTTAATTTAAAAAGTGCTGCAATCTCTCCATTTTTAAGTAACTCAATATCAATATTTAACTCTGATGAAACAAGTTTTGGAATATTTATATTTGAAATTTGTAAAATTGGTTCTATATTTAAAGCTTTAAATATATTTGCTGATAAATTCATTATATCAGCAATATTATCATGATCTATCCACTCGCATCCAATTTGATACTCTTCTTTTGATGGATAAGAAAAAATAGGTTGAACATAAAACCATTTTTTATGGGTAGTTGTTCTTCCTAATCTTTTTGTAATAATTCTTACCACATCTAAAGTAGAATCGGCTCTTAATGATACTTGTTCATTTTGCTCATCTGAAAACTTTATTAGTTTTTTTTCATTTGCAATTGCTTGATGCTGAGAATATGAAAAATTTGGAGTTAATATCTCTTCAAATCCATCATTATCTAAAATCTCACAAACTTGGTTTTCTAATACTCTTTTTCTTTTAGCAGATGCTCCAAAGTATAATCGACTTCCTTTTGGAATTTCGTGTTCAAAAATCATTCTTATTAATTCCCTTTAAACATATTTGATGCAAAAACTTTGTTTGCAGTTCCATCAAATGTTCTAATACCTAAATCATCTAATGCTAATTCAACAGCATTTACAGCCCATGAAGCTTCATAATCTTCAACTAATCCCATATGATTAATTCTAAAAATTTTACCAGCTAAATGATCTTGACCACCGGCAATATTTACATTATATTTATTTTCTAATATTTTTCTAATTGCACTTGATTGTTCAGTATAAACAGTCGTCATTGCATTGGCAGGAGTTTTTGGATAAATATCAAATCCAATTGCTTTTAAAGCTTCTCTTGTAGCATTTGCTCTTAATGCAGTTTGTTTATATAAGTTGTCAAATCCATCAGCTTTCAATTTCTCTAAAATTGCACCTAAACCAATAATTAGTGTAGTAGCTGCTGTCCATGCTGTTGTATTTTTTCTTTGAGTTTTAATTTCAATTGCCAAATTAAAATAGTAACCTCTTGGTTTTGACTCTATTTTTGCAACTGCTGCATTCGAAAATCCAATCATTGCAAGACCTGGAGGTAACATTAAAGCTTTTTGGCTTCCCGTTACAACGGCGTCTAAATTTGTTGTATCTATTTTTTCAACACCTACAGCTGTAATTCCATCTGCAACTATTGTAATATCTTTATTGATTTTTTTAATTTCAGCAGCAATTTGCTCAACAGGATGTCTTAATCCTCCGGCACTTTCACAAATCTGAATAAATACAGCATCTATTGAAGGATCGGCTTTTATTGCATTTACAACAGCTTCAACACTAACAGGAGTATCCCATTCATTTTTTATTTCAGTATATTCAATACCAAATGCTGCACAAATTTTTCCGAATCTCTCACCAAATTTTCCTGAATTAATTGTAAGTGCTTTTTTATGTGTCAAGTTTGTAACACATGCTTCCATAGCACCTGTACCACTTGAAGCTAACATTACAACTTCAGGCATATCATATAATTCTATTAATAATTCTCTAGTATTTTTAAAAATTGCTTCAAACTCTTCAGTTCTATGATGAATCGTAATATCAGACATCGCTTTTCTTACAAATTCTGGTACTGGAGTTGGACCTGGCGTCAATAGCATTTTAGTATCCTTATTTTTTCATTCTTTTTAGCAAAACGAATTATTTTATCCAAAAAATCATTATGAAAAGGTTAAGTATTTATTTCTACATTTTTAATAAAAAAACTTTTTTTGCAAATTCCTATAAAAACCTCTTGACATTATTACTAATTAGTAATATAATTTCAACAGGAGTATGCAAATGAATAAAAAAACATTAAAAACTTATGGTGAAAGAACTGATAAATCTATGAAAACTGTTGTTAGATTAGAAAAAGCTAGTTTAAAAATCACTAATTTAACTGTTAATTATTTATCAAAACATAATCTAACGTTTAATCAATTTAAAGTATTAGAAGTATTATATCATTTAGGTGATTTGAACATTGGTTCAATTACAAAATTGACTATGAGCACACCTGGGAATATCACTGTTGTTGTAAAGAATTTAAAAAGAGATGAATGGATTACTTCAATAAAAGACCCAAACGATAGTAGAGCTTCAATATTATCAATTACTCAAAAAGGTAAAGATATTATAGAAGAAGTGTTTCCTAATCATGCAAAAAATTTGCATAAAGCTTTAGAAGTTTTAAATGATGAAGAACTAAATACTTTATATGATTTGTTAAATAAGGTTTACAGAGCAAATTAATTTTTTTGCTTTAAAAGTACTAATTAGTAATATATTATAGATAATAAAAGGAATATAAAATGAAATTTTTAAAATTAGGATTGGCTTCTTTGGTAGCTTCAAGTGCACTATTTGCAGGAACATATAATGTGGATGCAAGTCATTCAAATGTTGGATTTAAAGTAAAACACTTAATGATTTCAAATGTAAATGGTAAGTTTGACAAATTCAATGGAAAATTTGAATACGATGAAAAAACAAAAACATTAAAAAGTTTAGCAGGTGAAGTAAGCATAGCTTCAATTAACACAGAAGATGCAAAAAGAGATGCACATTTAAAATCAGCTGATTTCTTTGACGAAGCTAATAACCCAACACTTACTTATAAATTAGACAAAATTGAAGGTGATACGGCTTATGGAAAACTAACAATTAGAGGTGTTACTAAAGATGTTAAACTTGATTTAGAAAATAACGGAACTGCAATTGACCCATGGGGAAATACAAGAGTTGCACTAGCATTATCTGGAAAAATCAATAGAACTGATTTTGGTCTTAACTGGAATAAAGCGTTAGAAGCTGGTGGAGTTTTAGTTGATGAAACTGTAAAATTAAATATTGAAGTAGAGGGAATTTTAGCTAAGTAATTAGCTAGAATTTTACAATAATGAATCCAACACTATTTATTTCACATGGCGCACCAAATATAATTCTAAGCGATATAAAATCAAAAAGAAATATAAAAAAATTAGCTGAAAACTTAGAAATGCCAAAATATATTATTATATTTTCAGCACATTATTTAACAAAAGATTTAAAAATTATTTCTCCTACTACAAATAAAATAATGTACGATTTTTATGGTTTTGAAGACGAGTTATATAAAGTAAAGTATGAGATAAATAGTGATGAGAAATTAACGCTAGAATTAATTGAAAGACTAAAAAAAAGTAATATAGATATTTCAATAGATGAAAATAGAAAAAGTTATGACCATGGTATTTGGAATGTATTAGCATTGATGTATGAACATCTTAAAATTCCAGTACTACAGCTAAGTATTCCAAGTTCATATAGTATAGAGCAACTCATTAATTTAGGAGTTCATCTTCAACAATTTAAAGATGAAGCTTTAATTATCTGTAGTGGTGGAATTACTCATAACTTGGGTGATACAAGTATGAATTTAAATATAAAAGATTATGCAAAGAAATTTAATAGTGATATTATTGATATTATAGAAAACAACAGAGTTGATGATTTAAAAAACATTCAGAAAAATATAAACTTTTATAAAAATCATCCATCTACAGAGCATTTTCTGCCGCTATTTATTGCCTATGGAAATGCAATAAATAAAAAAGGAAAATCATTTAGTAGTGAGATGATTTATTCAAATATCTCAATGGAAAGTTTTATTTTTGATAAATAAAAAGGATTTAAAATGTTAAAAAAATTACCAAAAGAGAATATGGGAACATCAAATTTAGGTTGGTTAGAGAGTCGTTTCCATTTTAGTTTTGCAGAATATAGAAATCCAAATAATATGAATTTTGGAGTCTTAAGAGTTTTAAATGATGACATTGTTCATGCAAATTCAGGATTTGATACACATCCACATGCAAATATGGAAATTATCTCTTATATTATAAATGGAGAAATTACACACAAAGACTCAATGGGAAATTCTGAGACTTTAAAAAGAGGTGAAGTTCAATACCTAAGTGCTGGTGATGGTATTTATCATAGTGAGCATAATTGGCATAAAACTCTTGATTTAAGACTTTTACAAATTTGGATAATTCCTCCAAAACAAGGATTTCCAAGACTTTATGGCTCAAAGAGATTTGAAGAAATTGATAGAAAAAACAAACTATTAAATATAGTTTCAAGCCAAGAAGGAAGTGCAGATATAAAAATCTATCAAGATATAAATATTTTTGTTAGTGAATTAGAAGCAAATAAAACTATAAATTTTGATATTAAAAAAGATAGACAAGTATATTTTGTACAAATAGAGGGAAGTTCACAAATAAATGACATCATTTTAAATAATGGTGATGCATTAGAAATTGTTGATGTTGAGAAATTAGAAATCAAAGCTTTAGGAAATTCTCATTTTCTATTTATTGAGATGAAAAAAACTAATTAATTAAATTTTTCTTTTATGATACAATGAGAACTTAAAAATTAGTTTAGGTCTTATGAATAATGAAAATAAAAGTTCTGTTAAATGGTGTAGGTCGTATTGGTAAAGCTATTTTAAAAATAATGCTTGAAAATAAAAACTTTGAAATAGTTGCAATTAATGAAATAAATCCATATCTTGAAAATATAGTTTATTCAATAAACCATGATTCAACATATGGAAATATTTCTGATAAATTCAAAGTAATAGAGAATAACTTTATAAAAAATAGTACCTCTAAAATCAAAATATTAAATCACAAAAATTTAGGTGATATTGATTTATCAAACATTGATATAATAATTGATGCAAGTGGAGTAAAAGAAGATATTAATCTTCTAAGAAATCTTCCTGTGCAAGCTATTTTTCTAACTCACCCAAGCTCTCAAGCTGATATAAATATCATCTTAGGTGTTAATGAACAAAACCTTGATTTAGATATTCATAAAATCATATCAACCAGTTCATGTAATGCAACAGCCCTACTTCCAGCACTTAAAATTGTTGATGAAAATTATGAAATTTTATGTGGGGATATTGTAACTATTCATCCTCTTTTAAATCATCAAAGAGTTTTAGATGGTAGCTTTGTTTCTAGTCAAACAAGAGATGTTGAGTATAACTTTGAATTTGGAAGATCATCTACTCAAAATATAATTCCCAATAAAACAACTACGATTAGTGCCTGTTCTTATGTATTACCTAAAATCAATGCTGAGCTTATTTCATCAAGTTCACTAAGAGTTCCTACAGATACAGTTGGAGTTATAAATGTAACTTTAATGACAAAAAAAGAGTGCTCAGAAAATGAAGTTATTAAGATATTTGAGGAATATGAAAAGAATCAAAAATTTCCAATTGTATTAAATAATTACGAGCCACTTGTTTCAAGCGATTTTAAAAAAGAGAATAAAACAACTATTATAGACCATAGATATACAGATGTTAAAAATAATCATTTGATAAAATTTTTGGTTTGGTATGACAATGAATGGGGTTATGCTTCAAAGGTTGTGGATATTTTAAACTTTTATAAAAGCATAAAAAAAGGGTAAGTTTCAAAAACTTACCCTTTTTTATTTATCTAAGAAAAATACTAGATAAATTCAACACATTTAGCACCATCTGCAATATGTCCAATAACATAACCATCAGTGTTAGCTAAAACTGAATCTACATTTTCAGCACTTACAACTAAAACCATACCAACACCCATATTAAATGTTCTGTACATCTCTTCTAGTTCTACATGTTGTCCCATAAATTCAAAAATTGGTAAAACTCTTACATCTGCTCTTTTTACAACTGCTTTTAAATTATCAGGTAAAACTCTTGGTAAGTTTTCAGTAATTCCACCACCAGTAATATGAGCTAATGCATTGATTTTATCTTTGTTAGCTTTGAACTCTTTTACATAAATTCTAGTTGGTTCTAATAATACATCTTTAAGTAGTTTTCCTTGGAAATCATCATCTAAAGACATTCCTAATTTTTCAAGTAAAAGTTTTCTAACTAATGAAAAACCATTTGAATGAACACCAGAAGATGGTAATGCAATTAATGTGTCCCCAGCTTTGATTTTGTCAATTCTGTTTAATTCATCTTTTTCTGCAATTCCAACACAAAAACCAGCTAAATCGAAATCACCCTCTTTATACATTCCTGGCATTTCAGCAGTTTCACCACCAACAAGTGCACATTCACTTCTGATACAACCCTCAGCAATTCCTTTTACAACTTGTGTAGCTTCATTAACATCTAATTTTGCAGTTGCATAATAATCTAGGAAAAATAATGGTTCTCCAAAGTTACATAATAAGTCATTTGAACACATAGCAACTAAATCGATTCCAACTGTGTCAAATTTTTTTGCATCAATTGCAAATTTTAGTTTTGTACCAACTCCATCTGTTCCAGATAGAATTACAGGTTTTTTGTAACCACTTGGTAATTCAAATGCACCAGCAAATGAACCTATTCCACCTAGAACTCCAGGAATCATTGTTGATTTTACATAAGGTTTGATATTTTCTACAAACTGATTTCCAGCATCAATATCAACCCCAGCATCTTTGTAACTAACTGTTGCCATTATTCACCTTTTTTTTATTCTATTTTCCAAATCTTGCGATTACTTTAAAAATTTTTGGGTATTATAGCAAAATGTTTATAAATATTAAGGACTATATATAATGAAAGATAATAACGCATTTAATGAAATGATGGTACATTTACCATTGTGTACACACAAAGAAGCTTCTAATGTTCTAATTATTGGAACTGCTGATGCAGATATGAAAGATCAAGCCGCTAAACATTCTAAAGTTTCAAATATCGAGTTTGGAGATACTTCTCTTTTAACATCAAAAAATGAAAAAAATATTGATGTAATAATTTTAACAGATGTAAAAATTGATGAACTTCTACTTGCAAATATTGAAAGAATTATAAAAGCTGATGGTTTAATTGCTTTTGCTTCAAAAGCAATTTCAAAAGATAAAGAGCAATTATTTGCTGATTTAAAACTTGTTGGAACAAAATTCTGGATTGCTATGCCATTTAAATTTGGACATAACACTTCTATTTTAGCTTCTAAAAAATATCACCCAACTGCTGATATTAATTTACAAAGAGCTGATTTATTAGACGGATTAGATTACTATTCATCTGAAATTCAATTAGCTTCTTTTGTATTTCCAGCCTCTGAACACAGAGAATTAACTGGTATCGCTAAAAGATAACACTTCTATTAAATATAAATAAATCATTATTATTGTAGAATCGTTCTATGAGTAATGATTTATTTAAAAACGCAATCGCCTTAACTGGCGGAATTTCAACAGGCAAAAGCACTGTTTGTAACCTCTTCAAACTTCACGGTTTTTTAACAATTGATGCTGATTTAATTGCACATAAGCTGTTGGATGAAAATTCAAATAAAATTGCAGCAATGTTTGGTGAGCAATATGTAGAAAATGGAAAAGTTTTAAGAAAAGAGTTGGGAAAAATTATCTTCTCAAATGAAGAGAATAAACTAAAATTAGAAGCCCTACTTCACCCGTTAATTAAAGAAGAAATCATCAAAGAATCAAAAATATTTGAAGAACAAAATAAACCATATTTTGTAGATATTCCACTATTTTTTGAAAAAATGCATTATCCAATTTCAAAATCTTTGGTAATTTATACTCCAAAAGAGATACAAATTCAAAGACTTATGAAAAGAGATAACATTGATGAAAATGAAGCAAAATTAAAAATATCAAATCAAATGGATATTGAAGAAAAAAGAAAATTAGCGGATATGGTAATTGATAATTCACAAAATTTAAAACATCTTCAAAATGAAGTTGAACGAATCATCGGAGAGATTATATGACATATACAAAATATAGTGCAAGTGGAAATGACTTTGTGATTTTTCACACATTTATTGAAAAAGATTATTCATCTGATGCAATAAAACTGTGTAATAGAACAGAAGGAATTGGTGCAGATGGATTGGTTGTAATAATTCCATCAAATGAAGCTGATTTTAAATGGTTATTTTACAATAGTGATGGAAGCCATGCAGCTATGTGCGGAAATGCTACAAGAGCCGTTTCACATTATGCTTTTTTTAATAATTTAGTACCATCTAATGAAATGCAATTTTTAACAGGTGCTGGTCTTATTAAATCACATGTTGAAAATGACATAGTTGAAACGCAATTAACTCAACCAAAAGTTATTAAAGAAGAGTTTGTTCAAGATGGATTCACTTGGTATTTAGTTGATACTGGGGTTCCACATTTAGTAACCATTGTAGATGATTTAGAACTTTACAACCATGATTTATGTGCAAAAATGAGATATGAACATAATGCAAATGTAAATTTTGCAAAAATAGAAAATGGTATTATAAAAGTTAGAACCTATGAAAGAGGTGTTGAAGGTGAAACCCTTGCTTGTGGAACTGGAATGGCTGCTTGTTTTTTAAGAGCAAATCAATTAAAACTTGTTGAAGATTGTACTTTTGTTTATCCAAAAAGTGGTGAAGAGTTAACTCTTTCTTTAAAAAATGGCACTATTTATTTCAAAGGTGTTGTAAAAAAAGTTTTCGTAACTAGCATTTAATAAAAACTAAATTCAATAATTAAGGATAATAAATATGAAATTCCCTGCACCTTTAAAATCTGACTCAATAAAAATTATGCTTCTTGGAAGCGGTGAACTTGGTAAAGAAGTTATAATTGAAGCTCAAAGATTAGGAATTGAAACAATTGCAGTTGATAGTTATAACAATGCACCTGCTCAGTTAGTTGCTAATAAATCATATACAATCAATATGAAAAACAAAAATGAGATTCTTGATGTAATAAGAAGAGAAAAACCAACTTACATTTTACCTGAAGTTGAAGCTATTAATATTCAAGCACTTTTTGAAGCAGAAAAAGAAGGATTTCATGTAATTCCAAATGCTGATGCTGTTAATAAAACTATGAATAGAAAAAATATTAGAGAGTTTGCAGCTGTTGATTTAAAACTTCCTACAAGTAAATTTGAATTTGTTACAACTTTTGAAGCTTTACAAAAAGCTGCTTCAAATATTGGTTTCCCTTGTGTTATTAAACCTGTAATGAGCTCTTCTGGTCATGGTCAAAGTGTTGCAAGAAGTGAAGCTGATTTAGAGAAATCTTGGGAATTAGCAAAAGAAGCTAGAGGTGATGCTAGCGAATTAATCGTTGAAGAGTTTATTAGATTTGACTATGAAATAACAATGCTTACAATTAGAAATGGTATTGATACAGTATTTTGTGAACCAATAGGACATATCCAACAAGATGGTGACTATATCTTCTCATGGCAACCAATGAATATGAGTGAAATCGCAATTGCAAAATCTCAAGAAATTGCTAAAAAAATCACAGATGGTTTAGGTGGAAGAGGAATTTTTGGAGTTGAATTATTTGTAAAAGGTGATGATGTTTATTTCTCAGAAGTAAGCCCACGACCACACGATACAGGAATGGTTACTATGATTACACAAAGTGCTAGTGAATTTGCACTTCATGTAAGAGCTGTTTTAGGATTACCAATAGAGTATGTAACTTATGGAGCAGGTGCAAGTGCTGCATATAAAGCTAGTGGAGATAGTTTTAATCCAACTATTGATATTTATGATTCTTCTTTTACAAAAGATTCAATTATTAGAGTATTTGGAAAACCTCAAAGTCATGTGGGAAGAAGAATGGCTGTTGCTTTAACTTTTGATAAAAATTCTAGTGATGTTGCTTTACAAAAAGCAAAAGAGATTATTGGAAATTTTAAAGATAATTAAAAATATAAAATCCAAGTAAAATAAAACTTTTGCTTGGGTTATATTTTTATATTTAAAGAGTACTGCATTCCTTCATTTTCTATATTAATAACTTCAAATTTTGCGTTTAACATATTTGCTAAATTTTTTGCTTCAAGTATAACTCTATTATCAACATCTGCCACAAACAAACTATTAATATTCTTAATTTCAAACCCATTATTTCGTACAACCATTTGAATATTTGATTTTGAAATTGTAACTGACACATCTATTTGTTTTTGGATTTTTCCTTTTTTTAACTCTTTTTTAATTAAATCCATACAAGATTGCTCGATAAAACAAGATAAAATATTTTCTAAATAAGCAGAATTTAAATAAATTGGTTTAACTAAAGTTGTATCTACATTATAATCTATAAAAATCTTGTATCTTACATTTGCATAAGTAAAATTATCTGTTCGTCTTTTATGTAATTCTAAAAGATAATTTAAATTATTGAGATTCGAGATTTTTTCAAGTGGATGATTTAAATTCTCTATTTCATATTCAAACTTCTTTAATTCTTCATATTGTAAAGCATAAGAATCAATAGTTTCAAAAATAATTGTACTATTAATCAAATCTTCTACACCCATTTTATTAAGATTCTTATCAAAAATATCTGTATTAAACAACTCAAGAAAATATTTAAGATTGTAAAGTCTATTTTTTAAAATCAAAAGATTTTTAGTGTCATTAAGATATTTATCTTTTAAATCTTTTGATAAAGTATTATGTTTTAGATTTATCTCTAATATTTGTAAAAAATTCTGATCATCAAAAATTAGATTTGTTACTTCAAATTTTTGCTCTTGGGAACATAAAACTAAAACCTCTTTTAATTTATCTTTTACCATTGCTAAAGATTCATCTAAACACATATTTATCTCTAATATTGAAGGTTGAATATCTTCATGATTTTCATTAAAAACTTGTCTATTTAATCTTGTTTTTCCACCATTCTCACTAGTAAAGATTTCTGCAATATTAAAGAACTTATTATAATTTGGTATTAATATCTTTAATTCATTTGATATTTTTTGTAAATCAAATAAAACACCCGATATATTTTCATTATTATTCAATTTTATGTCCTACATACAATTTTTATCAGAACTTACACTATCATCAATTATTTGCACCCAATTGTTTTGCGTTGATACTTTCATTACATCACCTGATTTTTTCTTATAAATAGTATCTATTTGCACCCAATCTTCTGCTTTTTGTTTTATACTAAACTTATCATCTAATTTTAATACTCTTAATATCTTTGCATTTTCATTACTATTATCTCTAACATTTAAATTTTGTTTTTTCACTGTATATAAACAGCTAGAATTTGATTCATTAGAATTTTTTGCCATTAATTCAGGCTCTTTTGTTGGAACTTGATCAAAAGCTTTTTTTATTGGGTACTCTTCTTTTATTAAGGCTTTTACTTCTTCTTTTTTGATAGTTTTAGTTGCCTCTTTTTTCTCTTCAGGTTTTTGTGTTTTAATTAAATCACTTACAGAAATCCCATAATTACTTAGATAAATTGTATATCCATGCTCATCATCAAGTTTTTTATATAACTCTATACTTTTTGTTCTTGTATTTATACTTACAATTTTATGCTCAAGGATCGAATCACCCTCTATATATCGACCTTCAATATTAGCACTTAATTCAGCTCCTATCTCTTTCTTAGTTGCAGTTTTAGTTTCATCTTCAAGTTTTAAAACAACATAATCTTTTCCATTAAAAGAGTACATACTTTTAATTTTTAAATCTTTTAACTTTTTTGTTCTAGTGAAATCTGTTGTAAGTTTTGCCATATCATTTTGGTGTGTAAATACATATTTTTCATAATCTTCTTGGGAAAGTTTTGGTTCTTCTTTTATTAATGCTTTAGTCTGATTATTTACAATTCCTGCTGGTTGATTAGGATCTTTTTTATTTTTTATTGCACTTACTTGCTCTTCTAAATAATCTTTTTCAAGACCTGTAATTGCATTAAAGAACTCTTTTGATTGTTTATCTAAAACATCTAATTTATCTGCATTTTGCATCTGATTTTGAATAGTTTCTTCTGCGTGTAAATTAAGTGCTATAAAAAATAGAAATGTAATTATCTTTATTTTTTTCATTTTTTCCCTTTTAAATTTTTATTTAAATATAAATTCATAATTAAATCCACCAATATATGTAGGATATTTTATAAAAAACTTACTATTATTCCACCATGTTCCAGATGTCATAGTTGTAAGAGTATTACTAGCTCCACCCTCAGCAACTAAATAATCTTTTGTAGAATCATAAAGATTTGTATTAAATACAGGTAACATATATGTATTTTCTTCATTATTTGAAGAACCAAGATAGGTTTGAACTCCCCAACAATACATTTGATTATCTGTATTTATTCCACACATAGAATTGTTTGTATCTTCAAGAACTTTTATACTTTTCCAAAGCATACTATTAATTGTATTTTTAAATGTATCATCAAATGTAGAAAAATAGTCACTTATTAACTGATTTGAAGCATTTACATAAACTACTGTTCCATCACTTAATAAATCTATAGATAAAACAGATGTTTTATCTGCTAGATATGTAACTTGAACTTTTTTATTTAATGGTTGTTCAATTTTATAATATTTCCCATCACTTCCCAATGCAATTATTGCATGACGTCCACTATGAATTGACTCAAAAGTTAAATTTTCAGGAAGAGTTGAATTTGTTATTGTTATTCTAGTAGCTTGACAAAGATTAAAAGAAACTCCTTCCCAAGTTACATTACAAGTTGGCATAGTTGCGATATTTGTATCCATTCCCCAAAGATAAATCTCACCAGTTGTTGATAAAGCAAATATTTTTCTATATCCATCACTTAAAGTATTTGAAATATCTTTAAACTTAATTGATGTAAGATTTTCAGTTATTTTTTCAGGTACTTTATTTGTATTAATTGTATTTGTGCTTGTGGTTATACATTGTTGTTGATAGTTAGTACATACTTCTACCCATTTACCATGTATCTTCTCCCACTGATAATTAATACAAACATCTGAACAACTAGTACTAGTACTACTACTAACATTAAAAGTAGGAGTCCCATTCCCTGAAAATCCATTATTATTTGTATCTTCATATCCCCATCTATAAATATCTCCATCTTTTGAAAGAATTAACCAGAGTTGATTATTTGCAAATATCTTTGATGCTTTGGGTGAATCAGTTGTTCCATCAAAATATGTACTTCGATAAAGCATTTCACCATTTCTTACTGTATCTACTTGTGTAAATAGATTTCCAAAACTTTTATCTGAAGCACTAACTATTCCACCACAATAGAGTTCTCCATTCGTTGTGATTCCACAAGTTCCATTTTTTGTATTTGAAAATATGTCTACAAATCTTGGTCTTAAAGGTGAAGAAAAATAGTTTTGAGTATAAAAAGTTGTTAAGTCTTTTGTATCAGCTAAATCATTATCATAAATTTTTGCTCTTACTCTTACTAAAGTATTAATTACAGGTGTTTTACTGCCTGTAGTTCCTGAACTCTTCGTGTATGTATCTTTATTTATTCCTGTAATTCTATTTAAATTATTTCCCCAAGTATAAATATCTCCATTTACAATCATTCCACCTGAATTTTTCCCTATTTGAATTACACCTAATTGAGTATCCAATATTACATCTGGATTTTGTCTTACTATTGTGTTTTCATTAATACCAACATATGCTTCTGCACTATCTGTGTTACTATTCTTTTGTAAAATAGTTTGCCCAGCATAAGTAACATCTTTTACCATATCTTTAAAAGTTGTATTTACAGTTTTATTTGCATTAATCATAGTTACACTTGAATCTACAATTAAATCTTTATCAACCGAAAATTTGTAGACTCCACCTTCATACCAATGAAGAACACTATTTGTATCTAAATAATATTCCCCTGCTGTTGCACTCACTGCATCTGCTTTAGTTGTGGTGATTTTACTTTTATTTGTATAAATAAATTTCTCTTTTGCTGACAAAACTATTTCAACATCACTATTATTTGTACTTAATGGTGCTTTTGTATTTGTTCTATATTTATTTGAATAGTAGTAATCATAAATATTTGATTTTAGATTATTATCTGTTGTTGTAAAACTTATTAATTTATGTGTATTTGTGGAAAAACTTATTGTTCCTCCAAAATAGTTATTTGTACTAAAATTACTTGGAAGATATCCTGTTGTAGTTTTTAATATTGAAAGAGTTGAAGGTTCACTACCTTTTTCTAAAATATATTTTTTATAAGCCGTTGCAATTTCTTCTTCTTTTTCTATAAGTTTTTTTACTTTTGCTAAAGTTAAAGAGTTAATATAATCATCATTTGCAAAAATATTTATAGATAAAAAGATTAAAATTAACAATCTTACTAAAAACATTATCTTATTTCCCTAGCTTTTGATACATAATCTACAAAATAGATACTATCATTTATTCCACTTTTTTTAATATTTCCAATATATGATAAAATACCTTCTGCTGCTTGTAAACCTTTTTCACTTTGGGCACTAACTTGTGTAACAATCAAATATCTATCAAGACACATTTTTTTTGAATCTAAATATTTTATTTCATAATCTAAAATTGACATTCTTTCAAATATATCTTTTACTCTTGTTTCTAGTTCTTCTTTTGTTATATATTGTTTTTCAACTGTTTCTATTTTACTTTTAGAGGCTTCAACTTTACTTTTTAAATTATTTGTTTCCACTCTTTTTTCTTGTAAAACAACTTCTAATTGTTCTTTCTCAATTGCTATTTTGTAGTAAATAATAGTTTTATATGCCAAAAATAATATTACATATCCAGCAAGTATTGATAATCCAACTTTACTAATATATGAAACTGTTTTATTTGCAATACTAATCATTTTGAAGCCTCTTTATCAGTAGTAATACAATCTGTTAATTCTTTATATTTTTTTTCACTATTATCAAGTAAAATTTGTTGTCTTTTTGCTAATTGTGTTTCTATTTTTATCTCTTGATTTACATTATCTAAAGATTGTTGTTCAAATAATTTTGCAGTTGCTAAATCTAAACCAAAAAATATTGTCCATAAAATAAATCCCACTAAAGATATTGAATAAAACATTTTTGTACTATGTGATTTAAAAGTATCTAATTCATTAAGTGGTTTTACTAAATCGTTGATTTCCCCTAAAGATTTTGCAACAACTTCATTTTTTTCATTTTTTGTATTTTGTTTTAATATATTTTCAATTGCACTTTTATATTTTGAATTTATTACATAATAGATATTTTCAATTGCTCCACCACTTGAAAGCATAGCAATATGTTTTGTAATCAATATTGATTTAATCATATCATCTGTAATAAAATTCTGATTTATTTTTGCAGAATATACTGTTTTATGATTAAATAAAATTACATACTCACTTTCTGCAATATGTATTAAAAATTGATTTTTGCCTAAATGTTTTTTTGATAGAAGATTTAAAGAAAAAACCTCTTCAGTTGTTTCATATCGTGAAAGAAAAACACTATACTTTTTAAAAGAGTTGTATGTAAACATATTTTGTGCAGAGGCAAACTCATCATTTAAATAAAATGTTTCATTTAAATCTTTTGTTGCAAAATCTGTTATTACTAATCGTACCATACTTCCTCCCCTCTAATAATTGCAATAGCGTCTTCTTTTGTAATTAGTCCTTCGTGATATTGAGCCATACAAGCTTTTTCTACGGTCATATATTCAGCAGGATTTTCAAAATCTCCACCATGCCCTATTTTAAACCTTACAACCTCAGCAATAGGAACCCTATCTTTGAATCCAGTCTTGTTACACTCATCACAACCAACCTTTTTAAATCCACCTTCGCCATCTTCTTCTTTACAAAATTTACATAATTTTCTAACTAATCTTTGTGATACGATTCCCCTTAAGTTATCGATAATATCCCCTTCGTTAATTCCAAGTGAACTTGTCATCCTTGAAACAGTTGCAGGGGCTGAGTTTGTATGCATAGTTGAGAAAACTAACTGTCCTAAGTTTGATGCATTTACAAGTTGTGATGCTGTTTGAGGTTCCCTTGTTTCCCCAATTAATATGATATTTGAATCTTGTCTTAGAATATCAACAACGGCTTCTGGATAACCATATTTAAACTCTTCACTTGCACTTGCAAACTCTGATAAGTCAATCTGGAAGAAAGATTCATCCACATACTCAACTGGATCTTCAATAGTAATAACATACTGTTGTTGTTTTGCAAGTTGTTGTAATAAAGCATACATCAAGTGTGTTTTCCCAGATCCAACTTGCCCGGTAATTAGTATCATTCCATTTGCATATTTTGTTAAATTTGATAAAATATCAACTGTCTCTTGTGGATAATTTAATCCTCTTAAATTGTGAGAAACAACTCCTCGTCCTCCAATCATCCTCATAACCAAAGAGAAGTTTAGTTTTGAATTTATAAGTCCAAGTCTGAATTTAATACTTTTTTTACCATATTCATAATTTATAACCCCATTAATTGATTCATAATCTGAATCCTCTTGATCAGCCATGGTTACTAATCTTCTTTTTAATGTTTTTGCAATTGTAATTGGCATTGTTCCCATATCAACTTTTATACCATCAATTCTAAACCATAAAGTTGCATATCTACTTGTTTTTTGAATATGTATATCAGATGCTCCAAGTAAAATAGCTTGTCCCATCATTTTGTCAAAATATTTATTTATCTCTTCATCATTTTCAGTATCATTATTTGAATTAAAAATAATCTCTCTATCTTCACCAAAAACAGAAGATAAAACACCCTCACCTAAAACAACTATTTTTGTAAAATAAAATTTACTCAAAACATCAAAATCTAAGTTTACAACATCCCTAATACCTAAAACTTTATTCTTAATTTTTTTATCTTCTAAAGTTATGATATACATTGTTGTACATAACTCTAATTTCTTCTCATCTAATTGAAATGATGTATCTTGATAATATTTTGATAATTCACTATAACTTGCATAATATTCATAACCAAGAGTTCGTACAAATTCTGCATATTTCTCTTCATTTGCAATTAAATCTCCATATCCACCTTTTAATTGGAATTTATCTTTAATCATATCTTCAATTAATATTGCTAATTGAGTATCTACATCTTCACTTTTACCCATAAAGTCAAGAAATTTGTGTTTTAATTTTTCAAAAATAGCCATATAATCTATTTTTTTTACTTCAACTTTTTTAATTTTGTGTTCTGTTTTCCCTTTTTTTAAAAAAGAGAATTTTGGAACATTTTGAAAAGTTGTAAGAATTTTTTTAATCATATTTTTTCTTCTTACTTATATAGAGTTTTAAAGGTAAATGTACTAATTACCAAATTAATAACATCTGATCCAATAATAACCGTAACCAACATAGCAACCATCCAAAACATAAATTTCCACTGTAAAACCATATAATTTATATTTTTCTCATACATTGTGTCACAAGTTTGGTACAAAGCTTTTGTAACTTCTGAGAAACTTGTTTTACTAAGTTCTGATAGTTTAATATCCGCTGTTATGATTGCTGGGAAATTATACTTTTCAAATACAATAAATAGTTTCTTATTTCGATTTATAATATCTGCCAACTCATAAAAAAATGGTCTTAGTCCTTGTTTAAAATAATCCTTTGATAAAATTAATGATGTTTTATGAAATGAGATACCAGCACTTAACATTCCATTTAAAATTCTAAACATAAATCTTCCATCGGAAAAAGCCTGTGTTTTAAAAACTTTATAAAGCCATGCTGGTTTATATTTTTCACAATATACATATCCAAAAAAAAGAAATAGTGTTACAAAAATTGATATACCTAATCCAGCATATGCAAAATCATAAGTAAAATATTTAGGTACTCCTAAAAATTGCTCAACATCAGGATTTAATCTTCGTAAATTCACTAAATCTTTTTGTAACATATCAAGATATATAATAAGTCCATAAAAAGTACCTATTATAATACCTAACGGTACAAATATTGGATTTATCATTTTTGGTAATAGATTTGAATTTGCTTTTTTAAATGATAATACAAGTTTTAATCCATCAATTGTACTTGTACTATTTACAACCAAACTAAATTGGAAGTTATTTAAAAATTTGTGTTTATGCAAAATTGCCTCTAGTTTGTGTTTTCCAATCTCCATATCTTTTATTGCAGCTATTAATCTTTTTTTAAAATTTGTTTCCCTTGTAATTTGTTCACTATACAGAAGTAAAGCTCTTCTTGTATTAGAACCATTTTCTAACTTTGTAACAAGGTAATCTAATAAGAACTGCTCATATGGATCAGCAAACATACTCATAATTAAAAACCTTTAATATTTTTAAGAGTAACCACATAAATGATTTCTCTTCTAACATAAGATTTTGAATCGGTTCCACCAATTGCAAATCCTTCTATAGGAAGAACTCCTTGGTAATTTTTTGTATCATCATGAACAATAATAGAACCAACAATAGATGTTTCACCTAATCTTACTTCTCTTGATATATTATAACTTTGGTCATTGTATTGAGGAAGTTTTATCATTGTTCCATCAACACTTACTTCTCCAAATTCTATAAGTTTTTTAATACTAGGTGCTATATTTAGAAATATCTTATCCCTAGATATTTTTGCCATTGCAGTTATAGATGTTCCCTCTTTTAAAGTATTTACTGTCACATCTGATGTTCGTACATTTGTATCTGCATCAATCGTTGTTTCAATTTTTTCTACATAATCTGTATTATCTGTAATTGATTGAACAGTTGGGATATTATTTTTAAGTACTAATGTATTTTTACTATAATTTAATATCTTTCCTATTTCATTATTTACTGTTGCAGTTATTTCTAATAATCTTGTAGCATTATCACTTGCAAAACTAAATGCTCCACCTGTTCCAACACTTTTAGCTACACCTGTTCCAGCATTTGTTTGTCTATCATCTGATATTGTTCCTATTCCGTATTGTCTATTTTTATTTAAGATAAGTTCAATTCTTTCAAACTCTACAACTGCTTCTTTAGCAAAAGATGATTCATAAGCTTTTGCAATAGTTCTTACTGCATTTTCAACTGATGTTGTTGATTTTAAAAATATCAACCCACTTGATTTGTCTATATGATATGTTGATATTTTATCTGTTGATATTATATTTTTTAACATTTTGTCAAGTTCATCATAAAGTACAATTTGTGAATTATTTTCTACTTTACTTTCACCTGAAGAAGATGAAGATGAAGATGATGAAGATGCTGTTGATTGATTTGATGATTTCATATCTAATAATGGAATATTTAATTCAATTACCATATCTTTATATCTTGAAATATTTATAGCTTCTTGATCATAATCTATATCAACAAAAACATCTTTTGCATGAGATAGAGCATTTAAAGCATCTTTCAAATCTTTTGAACTAATACTTATAACACTATTTTGGAAATCATCTCTATCATCTATATAACTTCCGATATTTACTGCATATCCAGATTCAGCAGTTATAAGTTTTATTAACTCCTCAACTGAAATTTGACCATCAAGTTTAAAAGGAATATGTTCTATTGATTGTTTTTTTGTTTCACTTGCATTTAAAAGTTGCACTAAATAAATTGACCCGCTTTTTTTAATAAAAAGTTCTTTATCTAAAACTGCATTTAAATATTGATTTAACTCTGTAATATTGTGTATTTTTATTCTACTTTTTGGTATTAAAAGATCACTACTTTTTAAGTAGTAGAAATTACCATCAAGTATTTCCATCTCTTTTAAAATATCACCCAATGATTTATCTTCGATAATACTAATAAACTCTTTTTTAACATCTTTTTCATCAACTAAAGAACCAGCATAAGATTCTTTTATGCCTTTATAGTCTTTTTTATCAAGTGAATTTTTTGTACTATCAATCATCTCTTCATGATAACTTTTTGAACTACAGCCTGTTAAAATTACTGTTAAAAGAGTAAAAGATAAAAGGTTTTTAAATTTTTTCAAACATTATTCCTTATTTAAAATAAAATGGATAATCAAATCCACCGATATATGTAGGGTATTTTAGAAATAAATTCCCACTGTTATTATAATTATCAAAAGACATTTGTGTAGTTTTGTCACTCTCTTGAGAAATAAATAATTTATTTATAGTGCTTATTTTACTCACATCATATAAAGATGTACTTAAAATTGGGATACTTCTACCAACATTTCCCCAACAATACATCTGTGACGCTGTTGTAAATCCTGTCATACCACATACAAAAGTCTTACTTGTCTCTTTAACTTTTACACGGACATTATCAATTCCCCAAGATTCATCATTTATTTCTTGTCCATACGACCAAGAAGTATATCCAGCATCGCTACTTACTCCATTTCTAACCCTGAATACTACTTTTAGATCACCATTGTTATCTAATTTACCTTTAAATTTATATGTATATTTCTCATCATTATTTTTAGAATAGCTCAATCCATAAAGTTCTGAAGTATTATTGTTACAAGTTCCTGATGAATTATAATTCGTACCTAAATTTAATGTATAAATACCAGTGTCATTTGTATCTATTGATTCACTATGACAATCATGAATAAATCCATCTTCTGTCATTAATACATTATTTAATAAAACTTGAAATCTCTCCATATCCCATGAATCTATTTCATAAAAATCAAATTCAATTTCAACTTCATTATTTGCATATTCACTTCCAAAGGTATATGTTTTCTCTAAAGCTTGATATCCAATACGAATTCTACCCATAATTCTTGTCGGGTTTATTCTTTCTGTTATTGGAGATATATTAGTATTAGGTGAGGTTTCTGTTGCAATATATGTTGGAGCATCTACTGCATTACCTGAAAGATTTTTAAATGCAGTATCACTGTATGTTTTTAATTTCCAATCATCCACTCCACTTTCAAAGTCATCTGATTGTTCAGTCTTTATTGTATCTAATTGATAAATTGATACATTTGTAAAATTCGCATATCCGGTAGTACTTGATAAGGTATTTAATTCAGCCAATGATGTATTAAAAATTGTACTATCTGTTAAATTACAATCAGTTCCTCCACTTTCTTTACATGAAGTAAATGATGTACTTCCATTTAAAACTAAATCTTTATCAGCATATAAATATAGAGTACTTGCCCCTTTATCATATAACGAAGCACTTATTGCTGTAGTTGGAATATTTGAATTTATAGAACTTACAGATAAATTTGTATTTGTTCTATAAAATACACCATCTATTCCTTTTAAAATAAAACTTTTACTATTAGTAAAAATTGCATCTGGATTAAATTTTAATGCAGATACTAATGTTGGCTCTGAATAAAATGTTCCATCGGGCAATTCTCCCCAAACATAAAATGAATTATTAGAATCTATAGCACCAAAAGTTTTTATATCTCTTAATGCAAATATTTTTTTAAAAACTTGTCCACTATTTTTTACTATTGTTGGTGTTGTTTGAATTATAAATTTATCACTACTACCTATTCCTAATGCTCCTACATAATTTTTACCAATTGTATAAATATTTCCAGCATCAGAAAGAACTGCAATATCATCTTCAACCATTGCAATATCTTTTAAATATATTCCGTTTACCTTATCTGCAAAATATTTATTTCTACTTAAGATAGATGTTTCACTTGAAGCAGAAGTAATATTCTCATAATTATTTGATGTAATTTTTCCATTACAATATAAATCTCCACCATATTTAGTTGTTGTACTTACGAAGATAGGAGATATTGCACATACATTTGTACTATTCATTGCCATTTTTTGGAATTTTATTCTATATGGATTGTTATACCATTTAATACTATTTTGTGTTGAGTCATTTATTTGAACTTTTAACATTGCAGGAGTATTTACATAATATGGTTTTAATGAAGTATCTAACTGTCCATAAGTTTCTATTCCAGCTTTCTTATATTCATTATTTCCCCAACAAAAGATATCTCCATTTGCAAGCATACAACCACCATCACGTCTAAGCATCAAATCCTTTGAATTTGGAATATAACTAAGTAGTTTTTGCTCCATTGATTCACCATCACCAACTGAAACTGGTTCATTTGTTCCTCCACCTGTTGTTTCACTTGCGCTCCAAAGACTTGAACCATTTTCAACTCCAATAAAATACTTTTCATACCATGAAGTACCAATTTTAACATAAGCTTTTGCCCCAATTTCAGCTATTATGTATTGCAAATCTTCATCATTTTCTGTATAGATTGGTTCTTCTTGATAAACTTGAATTGCTGTATTATCTGCTTTACAATACTTATACGTAAGTTTTTCATTTTCTAATTCATAAAAATATTTACTACTTGGACATGTTTGATTTGGGAATTTTATATCCTTTTGAATTGTTTCATTTAAAACAGAAACTATATCTTTTTGAATATCATTATATAAAACTTGAGAACCTATAACTAACTTCTCTTTTGTTATATTTATTGGAGGAATTGTATTTACTCTAAAAACTTTATTAGTATAAAAATTATATAAGTAATTATATTCACTGTTATAATTAGTTGTTGTTTCAATAGCACC